>CAJXMY010000026.1 GCA_913056435.1 uncultured Hyphomonadaceae bacterium
TTGCCCGCCAGTGTCTGGCGATGGCGTTCCAATGCACGCTCAGCGCGCGCACGAGGCATCTCTGTCACCGTCTCGAAATGGCCCGGGTCCACACCCCAACAGTCGGCTGCCGCCCGCAACCATTGTGTTGTCCCCTCGACCCCGAAGGGAAACGGCGCTGCGATTCGGGTCGCCCCGCGCGCCTCCAGCGCCCGGGCGGTATCGCCAAGGAAAGGTTGCGCCAGAAGATAACGGGTTCCCGGTCCAATTTCGGGCAGCGCTTCCAGCGCCCGTGCGGGCAGGAACGTGACGGGCGAAACCCCAAGCGCGTCAAACATCCGGGAAAACTGATCTTCCACAACATCCGCCAGGGCCCCAACGACAATCAGGGAGCTTGCCTCGGAGGCGGCGGCAGGCAGTTCCGGGACCAGCGATGACAGACAGGCATCCTCGCCCTGGGTGAACGTCGTTTCGATGCCGCTGCCGGAATAATTCAGGATCCTGACATTCGGCGAATGGATCTTGGACAGACGCGAGGCGGCACGACTGAGGTCCAGCTTGATTACCTCGGACGGGCAGGACCCGACAAGAAAGAGAAGCTTGATTTCGGGCCGACGCTCTAGCAGCCGGGTCACCGTCCGGTCGAGCTCGTCATTCACGTCCGCCATGCCGGCGAGGTCACGTTCGTCGATAATGGCGGTGGCGAAACGAGGCTCGGCAAAGATCATAACGCCCGCGGCGGATTGAATCAGGTGCGCGCAGGTCCGTGACCCCACCACGAGGAAGAAGGCATCCTGCATCTTCCGGTGCAACCAGACGATCCCGGTCAGCCCGCAGAAAACTTCCCTCTGCCCTCGTTCCCGCAAAATGTCCGGCGGCTTCGGCCCACCGCGTCCGGGGCGGCTGGAAATATCAAGCGTATGGGACATCAAGTCGCCTCCATGACTGTCGGCAGACCGGAGTGAAGCCGCGCCAGACGCAGCTTCCAGACGAATTGAACCGCATTGATCAGATAGACCGCGTAGGCCGCAAGGGCGACGGCCATTTGGATCTCCGGCCCGGCCAACTGACCAAACAGAAGAACCAGATAGGCGGTATGAAGGAAAATCACCGCCATTGAGACGACGTCTTCCCAGAAAAATGCCTCAGCAAATAAATGCTGCCCAAAAACAACCTTCTCCCAGATCGCCCCGGTGATCATGATCAGGTACAGGACAGCGGTCTTCAGAACCACGGACGCGGTGGCAAGAAAAAGGCCCTCCCCGCTCGCCAGATACCGCAAGACGAGACCAAGGCTGATGACAAATATGAGGAACTGAACCGGCGCCAGAATCGCCTGAACAACCGTCCAAGCCGACCCGTCACGGCGTCGTCGCTGCTCCGCCGTGTAAAGGGGTTTATGCTGTCTGGCTGACATGCCCGTCGATCCCACCCTCTGATTTCCTAACCGGACGGTATCAATTAGTCCGCAGAACTGTCAATGCATCTTTACGTCTATCTATTTGGACAGACACTCGTTTTTGGTGCGCTCGCGATCTCGAAAAAATGGCTTGCCGTGATGCTCTTAACAGTATTCTATGGTATTTATTCGTTTTCGATTGGCGTTCAGCTGAGCCTTGCACCCAAACGGTTTGCTCGCAAAGGTTGAACCTTAACAGATCGTGAGCGATGATCGGGCCTTGGGGGAACGCCGTGATTCATACCGACACACTGGCCACATACCACCGCCATAGCGAGGCGAACCGGAGACGGTTCAGAAGGGTTGGGCGATGACGGATCTTAAACTCGACCGGCAAAGCAGACTCACATCGACCGACGACACCACGGCAAAATCTCTGCTCGAGATCTTTAACCATTATGAGACTGACATCGAGGTCTCCGGGGCGCCAAGCAGGACCAGGGCGCTCCTCCAGACCATTCGGGACAACATTATCCCCCAGCTGGCCGAGGCACATGCCAACGCGGCGGGCGCGCCGGCCAGCAGGCTGACCGCCGCCGACCATGACATGTTCCTCCAAACCTTGCTGGACGGACCCTCCGGTTCCGCCCTTGAAGTCGTCGATAATTTGATCTGTCGGGGCATCAGCGAGGAGGATATCTTCCTTGATCTTCTGAGTACGGGGGCTATGCGGCTGGGCACCCTGTGGAGCGAGGATGGCTGCAGTTTCAGCGACGTCACCATCGGCCTGTGCACCCTGCATGACATTCTGCGACAGTATAGCCATGACCACGATGGCATCCGGCACCCAACCGACCCGGCGGCGCCGCGTATACTTCTGGCCACGGCAGACGGCGATCAGCACATTTTTGGCCTGACCATGGTGGCTGAGTTCTTTCGCCGCGACCGCTGGCAGGTTGTCTGCGAGCCGGGCCTCGACACCGCCGCCCTTTGCCGACTTGTCCGCATGCGCGACTTTGACCTTGTCGGCCTCTCTACCGCACTGGACAGCAGCGCTGAAAAGATTGGCGAACAGATCCAGCATTTGCGTCGCCAGTCACGAAATCGAAATGTCAAAATCATGGTCGGCGGGCGTCTCTTCAACCAGCGTCCGGATCTTGTGACGCAAGTTGATGCCGATCTTTTTGCGGAAGATGCGAGTATTGCCCCGACTATCGGCAGGCGAGTACTGGCGAAAATCTCATCCTAGCGCTAGATGTTCGGGATATTACCTGATCAGGAAAGAAATGGACGAGTCGATGCCCTCCACGGACCGGGCCCACGGATTTCAGAAGGCCGAAACCATCCTTTCGGCATTTGACGCCCAAACCCTAACCCAGATCCTGGAATACGCCGCCGATGTCACGCTTCTCATTGAAGATGGTCTTATCGTCGATCTCGCCGTCTCCGACCCGGCCCTGCAGAAAGAGAGTTTCGCGGCAGACTGGATAGGAAAATCATGGATCAGCACGGTCACTGTCGAGAGCCGATCCAAAATTGAAGATCTGCTGACCACCCCCGCCCCCAACGCCGCCATCACCGAGCGCCAGGTCAATCACATGTCAACCTCGGCGCAGGACATCCCGATCAATTACAAGACCCTCATGACGGATCAGCCGAACCGTGTGATCGCTCTGGGACGCAATCTCAAATCGCTCTCGGCGCTGCAACAAAGACTGGTGCGGGCCCATCAGGACCTGGAACGTGACTACACCCGACTGCGGGCGACGGAAGCCCGATACCGCCTGCTGCTGCACTCCGTGGGTGAACCGATCCTCGTCGCCGATGCAGAGACACTGCTGATCGACGAGATCAACGCGTCCGCGCTGCGCCTGATGGGACGGGTGCGGGAGGAAATTCTGGGCAATCCGGTGACAGGGTTTTTCAGCCCGGGCGAGGCTGGCAAACTGCAACGTCTGGCCGCGGCCGCGATCGCCGATGGCACCGCAACGACCGAGCCGCTCGAACTCAGCGATGGCCAGACCGCGGCGCTGTCGGCCTCCGCCTATCATCAAGGCGCCAGCACACAACTCATTATCCGGGTTCATACCGGCGCTGACCCCTCGCGCGACCTCAAATCTGATGAGCTTGTTCTCACGGCCCTTCAGGACCTGCCCGATGCCCTAGCTGTCACGGGCCCCGACCTGCGCCTGATCGCAGCAAACCGCGCGTTCATGAACCAGATTCAGGTCACTGGACTGAACCAGATTCGGGGGGCATCTCTTGGGGATTTTCTGGGCCGGTCCCAGACTGACCTCAATGTTCTGGTCTCGAATCTGAAAACCGGGGGATATGTCCGCAACTTCGCCACCATCCTCACCGACCGGTTCGGTTCTGAGGACAATGTGGAGGTGTCCGCCATCGAAACCCATCAGACCGGCCAGACGGTTTATGGTTTCTCGATCCGCAATGTCACCCGGCGTCTGCCCTCGGATCCGGAGATCAGCCAGCGCCTGCCCAGCACGGCTGATCAGCTCACCAACCTGGTTGGCCGGGTCCCACTGAAAGACATTGTCAAGGAAGCCACGGTCCTGATTGAACGCCTCTGCATAGAAGCGGCTCTGAACCTGACAGGTGACAACCGTGCCTCCGCCGCCGAAATTCTTGGGCTCAGCCGTCAAGGACTGTATTCAAAGTTGAACCGTTTCGGTGATCAGGATCGATCTTAAGAGTAGCCCACCAACATCGTAAACTTAAGTTGACGCTGGTAGGCGTCAAGATTAGCGTAGCGGGGTGACTGAGCAAACTTCCGCCGTACGCCTTCAGACTGCACCGCACCCGCGCGCGGTACTCGAATTGCTGAAGCCTGTGACATGGTTCGCCGCGATGTGGGCGTTCATGTGCGGGGTGGTCTCGACCGGGATTCCTCTTCTGGACCGGTGGCCACAGCTCATCCTCGGCATGATTCTGGCCGGCCCCATGGTGTGCGCCTCAAGCCAGGCGGTGAATGACTGGTTTGACCGGCATGTCGATGCCATCAACCAGCCCGACCGTCCGATCCCATCGGGTCGAATCGCCGGCCGCTGGGGCCTTTGGATTGCGATGATCTGGTCTGGCTTGTCCCTGCTTCTCGGGGCCATGCTGGGCATCTGGGCTCTGGGTGCAACGATGATCGGGGTTGGCCTGGCTTGGGCCTACTCTGCCCCTCCATTTCGGCTAAAACTGAATGGTTGGTGGGGCAATGCCGCGGTGGGTTTCTCTTATGAAGGCATCGCCTGGTTCACCGGCGCTGCTGTCATCCTTGGCGATCTTCCCGGACCGGGAATCATCTTTCTGGCTGTGGCCTACTCCATAGGGGCCCACGGCATCATGACCCTGAACGACTTCAAGGCCCTTGAAGGAGACCGTACCATGGGCGTGCGGTCGCTCCCAATCCAGATGGGACCTGACCGCGCGGCGAGATTTGCCTGCTTCGTCATGGCGATGGCGCAGATTGCCGTGATTGGCTTTCTGCTCAGCCTGAGCCGTCCCATGTTCGCCGCACTGATCGCCGGGCTTCTCCTTGCACAGCTCTTCCTGATGCGGATCCTGCTCCGCGACCCGCGGGGGAAAGCGCCATGGTACAATGCGACCGGCACGACGCTTTATGTTTTCGGCATGCTGGCGGCGGCGCTCGCCATCGCTCCCCTTTCAGGAGGTCTGAATGGTTGATCTCGCACCGATCAAGACGCTGGGTTGGTTAGGTGTGATCCGCCTTGGCCTCATTCAGGCTGCTCTGGGCGCCATTATCATCCTGACAACCTCGACCTTGAATCGCGTCATGGTCGTTGAACTCGGCCTTGCTGCGGCCCTGCCGGGCGCGCTCGTTGGCTGGCATTACGCCGTGCAGCTGTCCCGGCCACGCTGGGGGTTCGGGGCAGATCAGGGCGGCGCGCGTGCCCCCTGGATTATGGGCGGCATGGTGGTGTTGGCCCTCGGGGCCATCGGCGCTTCGGGCGCAACGCTGCTCCTTGCTGACCAGTTGGCACTGGGCATTGCCGTCTCCATTCTTGCTTTCTTCCTGATCGGGGTCGGTGTTGGGGCATCCGGAACCAACCTTCTCGCCCTGCTCGCAAGCCGGACAGAGCCCAGCCGAAAAGCCGCTGCGGCGGCTATTGTCTGGATCATGATGATTGTCGGGTTCGTCCTGACGGCCGGCATCGGCGGAAGCCTTCTTGATCCCTTTTCGCTCAACCGGCTGATCCTTGTGACGGCCGGCGTGTGCGCTGTGGCGCTGTGCGTGACAGCCCTCGCGCTCTGGGGACTGGAGACCGGCCAGACAGCAGCACCCGCAAATTCAGCCGGGCCCCGAAGCGCCTCACCAGCCTTCCAAACCGTTCTCAAAGAGGTCTGGTCCGAACCCCAGGCCCGACGTTTCACGATTTTTGTGTTCGTCTCCATGCTGGCCTACAGCGCGCAGGACCTGATCCTCGAACCCTTTGCTGGCCTCATCCATGACTACACGCCGGGGGAATCCACCCAGCTGGCCGGGCTCCAAAATGCAGGGACCCTTCTGGGCATGATCGTGACGGCCATCATCGGCACCACCATCGGCAAATCCCGCGCCGGCTTTATGCGTCTGTGGACGGTCGCCGGCTGTGTGGCATCCGCGCTGGCGCTTGGAGCACTCGCTGTAGGCGCCCTTGTCGGGGCCAGCTGGAATATCCAGCTCAACGTGTTTGGCCTTGGTCTGGCCAATGGCGCCTTTGCCGTCGCCGCCATCGGATCGATGATGACACTGGCCAGTGCCGGTGAACCCTCACGCGAGGGCATCAAAATGGGCCTTTGGGGCGCCTCACAGGCCATTGCATTCGGAGTTGGCGGCTTCATTGGAGCAGCCTCGATCGACATCACCCGACAATTGCTGGCTGAAACCGGAACCGCCTTTGCGCTCGTCTTCGGAACCGAAGGCGCCCTGTTCCTGGTGGCGGCACTTCTGGCGGCACGGGTCGGGGCAACCAACCAGGACGACCGGAAGCTGCCTGCCTTTCCAACAGGCGACATGCTTCCCGCGGACTAGAGGATAGAAACAGATATGACTGCCCACCTGACATCGTCTACCCCGACCTTCGACGTTGCCGTCATTGGCGGCGGGCCCGCAGGGGCGACGGCCGCCTGGGATCTGGCGCGGGAAGGTTACAAGGTGATGCTTCTCGACCGGCCCGGCCGAATCAAGCCCTGCGGGGGCGCCATCCCTCCTCGTCTGATCGCCGATTTCGATATCCCGATGAGCCTGGTGGTCGCGGAGGCCCAGGAGGCCCGAATGATTTCACCCAAGGGGCACAAGGTCGATATGCCGGTGCATGGCGGCAAGGTCGGCATGGTTGACCGGGAGCATTTTGATGAATGGCTCCGCGACCGTGCCGAGCAGTCTGGCGCTGACCGCCGCGATGGACGCTTTCTTCAGTTTGGGCGAGATGAGGACGGGACCCCCCTGATCACCTATGAAGCGCACGGCGCGGGCAAGGCGGCACCCCCGGTTCAGGTCCGCGCCAGAACGGTGATTGGAGCCGATGGGGCGCGCTCCCAGGTGGCGCTGCAAGCCATTCCGAAAGGGGGTGGCATGCCAAAATCGGTCTTTGCATATCATGAAATTATCAAGTCACCCGCGCGCTCCGAAGCGTTCGACCCTGCCCGGTGCGACATCTATTATCAGGGACACCTGTCGCCAGATTTCTATGCTTGGATCTTTCCGCATGGAGAAACCACCAGCGTCGGCGTCGGCAGCGCGAAAAAGGGCTTCTCCCTGCGCCAGGCAGTTGCCTCCCTGCGCCGGTCGACCGGGCTCGACACATCCGGCCTCGTGCGAAAGGAGGGAGCTCCCATTCCGCTGAAGCCGCGCAAGCGCTGGGACAATGGACGTGATGTTGTTCTGGCCGGTGATGCCGCTGGCTGTGTCGCCCCAGCCTCCGGTGAAGGAATTTATTATGCCATGCTCGGCGGTCGGGAAGCCGCTGCCTCAATCCACGAATTGCTGACCACGGGCGACGTTCGTGCTCTGGCCCGCACGCGCAAGCGCTATATGAAGGCTCATGGGCGAGTGTTCCTGATCCTCGGCATCATGCAGCATTTCTGGTACCGCAATGACAAGCGACGCGAGGGCTTCGTGGCCATGTGCAAGGACAAGGACGTCCAGCGCCTGACCTGGGACGCTTATCTCAACAAACGGCTTGGAAAACCTGATCACCTCGCCCACGCCAAAATCTTCTTCAAGGATATGGGGCATTTGCTTGGTCTGGCGCGGACACCACCAGCGGAACAGACGAAATAGGCACTAACGCGCATCCTGCGCTCGCCTCGCCACCTCACTGACGGGCACGACCTATGGCCCGCCGCGATCCCCTTACAGGGCTTGAACACGCGCTGGACCCGCGGCACAAACGGGGTCCCGCTGACAAGAACACACCGGACGCACCCCAATGGCTGATCTCATCACACCTCAAACTCTGAATTACATTCTGGCGCTGATCGCAGCAGAGGCCCTGACCGGCCTCTGGGTCCTCACGCGGTGGAAGCGGCTCCACCTGGTCGTGCCCTTCTTTCTGTTCCTGTTCAGCGGCACGATGCTCATGCTGGCGCTGCGCCTCGCTCTGCCGGCCACGCCGGCCCCGGCTCACCTTGTCGGGCTCTGCCTGATTGGGGCCCTGCTCTCCCATCTGGCATTCCTCGCCATATTGTGGCGGATGAGACCAGCGGGCTGAATCAAAAAAGGCCGGGTCCCAAGACCCGGCCTTGTCTCTGAGGACATCCGTCCGCTTTAGAACGCGGCAAAACCATTATCGAGGCCCCAGAGGAACCAGTTATCCACAACTGTTCCGGTGAGGAGAATCCCGATCCCGCCCGTGATCGGACAGAGAATGGCAAACCACCAGGCCCATCTGTGAATGGACTCCATGGAGGCATTAAAGCCCATGGTCCAGCGCCAGAAGAGCGCTGCCCGCTCCGAGGCGGTGCCCCGGTCATAGATCTGCTCGATCTCGCGCTCGCCACCATAGCGTCCAACGGCGAGGATCGTGGCACCATGCATGGCAAACAGCAACGCTGACCCATACAGGAACACGATCGACAGCATATGGAACGGATTGTAGAACAGGTTCCCGTACATCAGCGAGAAATTATTCGTCCAATCAAGGTGCGTGAAGATGCCGAAAGGCACCGCTTCGCTCCAGCTCCCCATCATGACAGGGCGGATGAAACCGCAAACCAGATACAGCCAGATTGCTGCCGCAAAAGCCCAGCAGATATGGGTCCCAAGACCGAGCGCCAGCGCCCGGCGATAGGACCGCACCCACCAGAGCAGAATGGACGCTGTCAGGAAGAAGCCGGCCAGGAGCCACCAACCTCCTTCTTGCAGGGGGACAAAGAAGCTCAGCCCGTGCTCCGGTCCCGGCGGGTTCAGCGTCAGCCAGGGCAGCGTCCCGACAAATTCGATCGGGTTCCAGTTGACACTGGCCATCATGTTGAGACCGATGATCTCAATCGCGAAAAACCCGCAGATCAGAGATGCCAGTCCTGTCCATCCAAGATAGACCGGGCCGATCTGGGCATCCCCCAGCCGGCCAAACAGATGGCTAAAGCTGGTAATCTTGTAACGGTCTTCATTGTCCGGCCCCAGGGGCACACCATGGTCAACATGGCCGCGGACCTGAATCTGCGTAAAGATGTTTTGATAGTCAGCCATTAGACATCTCCCATGTGCCAGATTGGCAGGTTCTTCCAACCATCCCACCACGTGATCCAGGAGCCCTCATAGAAGGGACCGCTGATCACAATACAGACCGCGCTCCAGAAGCCCGCCGACAGGGCGAGGAACAGGCCCAGCCTGTGAATGCCCAGCGTACCGATGGAGTATCCGATGAAGTCACGGAAGAACGCATTTTCATGCTCTGGTGTCTTGACCTCCTTGCCCTTGCCCGGATTGGTCGCGGACAGAACGAGGCCACCATGCATGGCCAGCGCCAGCGTCGTGGTAAAGAAGAATGTAATGGCGATCATATGCGCCGGGTTGTAATGGAAATTACCGTACATGTAGCCGGTATTAGAGACCCAGTCCAAATGGCTCATAATGCCATATGGGAAACCGTGTCCCCAGGCGCCCATCAGGACCGGCCGGATCACGACCAGCGTGACATAGGCCAGGACGGCAAAGGAAAACGCGAAGGGAACATGGAAGCCCATACCCAGCTTACGCGATATTTCCACCTCCCGCAGGATCCATGACCCAAAGGCACCAATGGCGCAGAAGGTAATGATTTGCCAGAGGCCGCCCTCCATCATTGGGGCTAAAGCAAGTCCATAACTCACATCGGGCGGATCAATACTGATCAGCCAGGGGTTCCAGGTGTCACCCTGGGAAGCTCCGAAAAAGATCAGAGCGGTGCCGAGTGCGGCAAAGAAAGCAGTCGTTACGCCGAAAAATCCGACATAGAAAGGGCCGACCCAGAAATCGAACAGGTCACCGCCGACCAGAGTGCCGCCCCTAATACGGTACTTTCTCTCATAGTTTAGTAACGCCATCTCAGTGCGCCTTCTCCTGTTGGCCAGACGCTTGCCGCGATCGAGGGTGATCTTTGGCAAGCCTGCCGAATTCTATTTCAAGGGTTGGCGACCGGCGCCTCCGGTTTCCCGGACGCGCCGACCGCCTTTTGTCGATAGACCCTTAGGCGGTTCGAACGTCGACAATCACAGCCGAATTGGCAGCAGCGGCTACCGTTTCGTCCATTTCAAACCAGTTATACTCATCCGTGCTCAAAAGAATGAAGTGGATAAGCAGAGCAAGCGTGAAAAGGAAAGCTGTGAGCGCAACGAGAATCCGCCGCGGATCAAAGATCATCCATAGTCTCCACATAGTGGAAGCTCCTTTTTCTCGTTACCGTTTAGGAAATTACGCCCAGCCAGGGTTTGTGATAGAACACCAGCATGTGCGCGATAAAAGCCCAGAACATGAAGAGAAAGAAGCTCTTCATGAACAGCCCGTGAAAGGCTCGGGCCTCGGTCGCTGTCAGTCCTGACAGTGACTCAGACCTATCTGTGGTCTCCATGGTCATTTCTCCTTTATTCTGACCACCAAGTTCAGCCGCACATTTCGCCCTGCGACCCAGGCTCTTTGACACCGAAGCCGGTGCCAAATTCTGTTAGCTTCCCCCATTCACCTTCCCGCAAAAACCCAGGGCAACGCGCTCTGGCCCATTTCCCAGGCTTCACGAAAAACTGAGGGACGACGGCAGCGAACACCGTGATATCGAGTCCCTTTTGGTGCGATCCGCAGCATGCAAGCTGCGATCAGAAGCACCGGATATGCGATGATGAGATACAAGGCGTATTCCGACCGCTGCGCGCCATGGCTGCGGCGTTTGCGCAAAGCAACATTCGACATCTCACGTCTCCTCCTCAACTCTGTTCTGTCCCGTCCGTCAGACGCGGCCTGGCTAAGTATCGTCATCCGACCTGTCCTTTCGTCTGTTGGAAACTCGTATCGACATGCACGGCCCCGACGGTCTCCGCGCCCCATTCCTGAGCCAGCTGTTCGGCACGATCACGCAGGCGCTTGGCCGCAGAGATACGCGTCAGAACTGGAAATTGTTCGACATAGCGATCGAGCGCCTCAAAGGCCTCGGTCTCCCATGGCGGCGCTTGAGGCCGCCGCGCCGGTGTCGCCTCGGCCCGGTCCAGATCCTCTCCGAGCGGTAAAATATGGAACAAGGCATCGAACAGGGCATTGCAGTACTCCTGGACGATGTAAGTGGCCCCGGCATAGCCCATGAATGGCGTTCCGGTATGGCGCCGGATGACCGCCCCGGGGAAACTTGCCGGGATGTAGGCCGCGCGGGCATCCGCCTCCTGCATATACATGCGCTCATTGAAGCTGCCAAAAACGACGAACGGGCATTTGGCGCGGATATCGGCCCTGACCGCATCATTATCCGGTTTACGACCCGCAGTCCGCGCATAGGAAAACGAACAGGGCAGGCCCAGATCATTTTCAAGGAAATTGCGGACCCCACGGGCATACGTCTCATTGGCGACAATCCCGAAATCCGCGGTACCAAAGAAATCCTGGGTCACCGACCGCCACAGGTCCCAGACCGGCTTGATCGTGGTGTGCTTCTCCTGCTCGATGAACGGCTCGGGGTCCAACCCGGTCAGTTCCCCAAGCTTGCGCAGGAATTTGGTTGTCGAATGGAGCCCGATCGGCGCCTGCAAATAGGGCTTGCCGAGGGCTTCACACAAACTCCGGCCAAATTCCCGGTACATGCAAATATTTACATCCGCATCAATCAGGCGCCGCGTCTGTGAAATATGGCTGCCCAGCGGGAACACCATGTTGATGTCGGCGCCTATTCCTTCCACCAGCCGCCGGATCTCGGCGAGGTCAGACGGCATGTTGAAGGTGCCGTAGGAGGGTCCGATAATATTGACCAACGGCTTGGCTTCTGCCGCCCGCTTGCGTGGCTTCGGATCCCGACCCTTAGTCTGGGCATATTCCGACCACAGCCATAACAGGGCCCGGTCAGCGCTCTGCCACTGGTCCTCATCAATCGTCCGAGGGAGGAAACGGACAATATTGGACCCTTCCGGTGTCACGCCACCACCGATCATTTCGGCAATAGACCCTGTCACCACCACGGCCGGCAGCTCCGGATCGAGAACACCCCGCGCGCGTTTCATCGCGCCCTCGGTGCCATGCTGGCCAAGCTCTTCTTCGGCAAGTCCAGTTACGACGATAGGTAATTCATGGGGCGGGAGAGCATCCGTATAATGCAGGACCGAAGTGACCGGCAGGTTCTCACATCCCACAGGCCCATCGATCACGACCTGCAAACCCTTCACCGCCGTGAAGACGTAGACAGAGCCCCAATAGCCCCCGGCGCGATCATGATCCTGGATCAGCATCCGATCGGCTCCTCAATATTGGCTTCCCGCTTCGCCTGCAGGGCCAGCTTGCGGCGCTGCTTGGCGCGGAAGTCGTCATGGGTCTCAGGCGTGTGTTCCCAGATCCCAGCGCGGTCGCCGGTGCCCACCTCATCGAAAAAGGCATTCATCTTGTCGAAGCGGGTCTTATTCTGGATGGCGGTGTTGACCACCTGCGCCAACGCCCCGGCGCCCGCGGGTCCCATCAAGGGCCGCGCCGAAATCAAATTGGTGAAATAGAGCGATGGGGTCGCCGCTTCCTTGGCCGCCTGAACCACCGGCGTCGTGCCAATGGCCAGATCCGGCTCAAAAGCCTTGAAGGCTGCAAGGTCGTCCTCAAGGGAGGCGCGGTAGGTCACATGGACGCCATGGGCTTCGAGCCAGTCGCGATCTGCCTCAGACCAGCGCGTCCGGGCACAGGCGGTCCCGACATAACGGACGTCTGCACCACTTTCGACCAGAAGGCGTGCCACCAGAAGTTCAGACCCCTCATAGCCCGACAGAGTAATGCGGCCCTTGACCGGGTTGGCCTTCAGTGCGGCCTTGATAGCCTTTGCGAGACCGTTCTTGGTCTGATCGAGTGTCTTCTGTGCCACGCCGACCTGCGCGCCGACGGATTGCAGCCAGGACAGGGTTCCGTCCAGACCGACTGGCGCCGACCCGACCACGGGCCGTCCGGCCGCTTCGAATTCCCGAATGGACGCAGTATAGAAGGGATGAATGGCCCCGACCACGGCACCGTCCAGCGCGGTGTAAAGCTCCCGCCACTCCCGGGTTGGAACCGTAGTCCCAACATCGAGACCGAGCGGGTCCAGCATGCGCCCTATAACGACAGGGTCAGCTGGGAACATTTCGCCCAGAAGCGTCACCTTCGGCCGGCCCGAAGCCGCCCCCGCGGCCCGCGGAACGGGCCCGGCGGCAATCTCTTCGCGAGCATAATTCAGCATCGCGCCAGCGAGGATATCCTTGGCCTCTGCATGGGTCGGAACGCCAAAGCCCGGGACATCGATGCCGACAATACGGACGCCGTTGATAACCTTGGGCAGAAGGCGCAGCGGCACCCCTGAAGCGGTCGGCACACACAGATTGGTGACCACGATGGCATCATATTTGTCAGGGTTTGCGGACAGCTCGACCGCTTCCTTGATATCCTCGAACAACTTGCCGGTGACAAGCGTCTCTGAATTGAACGGCACATAGCCGACGCTGCGCTTGGCGCCATAGAAATGAGAGGTAAAGCTCAGGCCATAAACACAGCAGGCTGAGCCAGACAGGATGGTGGCGGTGCGCTTCATCCGCAGACCGACCCGCAGAGACCCGAAGGCCGGACACATGCTCTGCGGCTGGTCATGCGGCCCCTGCGGGTAATCCGCGGCATACCGGTCCAGCAATTCGCTTTGCCCAGCCGCCTTCGCCGCGGCACGCATGGTGTCGGCACCGGCATGGCATCCCATCCCGTCCTCTGCCACCGGCTCTGACGGGACGGCCAGCCCGGTTTCTACCGCAACCGACGCGGTCTCATCATAGACCGCCTCGGTGCTGTCCGTCGTATCGAGAAGCGTATGTCGGGGCGCGTCGGTCAAATCAGATCTCTTCGTAAATCACTTCAAGTGAGGTCTTTTCGACCGCGTCCTTGCCGCACATATCGGCCACGGTAGCCGGCTCGAGCATCACGTCGGCACCGGTTTCCTCGGCCGCGAACAGACCCAGTAAATCATCCTGGGAAAGCGGGGTCGGATGCACGGGGGGGGCCTCAGCAACATTTTCACCCAGCATTTCGAACAGCGGCGCCCACCTGTCGCCGGGCCGGCCGACGATCTGGTAATTGGCGCTTTTGCGGCGGATATCTTCATCTGCCGGGATGGCTGAAAGCACCGGAATACCGACACGCTCGGCGAAGGCTGCCGCCTCGCCGGTCCCGTCATCCTTGTTGATCACCATGCCCGCGACACCGACATTGCCACCAAGCTTGCGGAAATATTCCACGGCCGAGCAGACATTGTTGGCCACATAAAGAGACTGCAGATCATTGGACCCGACAACGATCACCTTCTGGCACATGTCACGGGCAATCGGCAGGCCGAAGCCGCCACAAACGACATCGCCCAGAAAATCCAGGAGGACATAGTCAAAGTCCCAATCGTGGAAACCCAGCTTCTCGAGCAGCTCAAAACCGTGAATGATGCCCCGGCCGCCGCATCCGCGGCCCACTTCCGGCCCGCCCAGCTCCATGGCGTACACACCGTCACGCTTGAAGCAGACATCCCCGATTTCGACCTCTTCACCGGATGCCTTCTTGCGCGATGAGGTCTCAATGATGGTCGGACAGGCCCGTCCGTGAAACAGCAGCGAGGTGGTGTCACTTTTGGGGTCACAGCCGATGAGCAGCACCTTCTTGCCCTGCTGGGCCATCATGTAACTCAGATTGGCCAGCGTGAAGCTTTTGCCGATGCCCCCCTTGCCATAAATCGCAATGATCTGGGTTTCCTTGGTCGGCGGCGACGTTTCCACCGGATCCGGCTCGATCCGTGCCTCAGCCCGCAGAGCCTCGGTGATGTCCGTTCCAGACGGGCGATTGTTCAGACCAATCAGTTCGGTCATTCGATATGCCTCCAATCGAGTATCATTTTCAGGCAGGACGTCTCGCCAAAGGCGATGCGATAGGCGTCGGCGGCCTCGGATGCCGGCCGGACATGGGTAATCAGACCCTCCAGCTTCAGGACGCCCTTCGCCAGCAGGTCGAGGACCTGAACCAGATCCTCCGGCGCCCATTCCGCAGCGACTCGAAGCCGCATCTCTTTCATGAAGGCCGGTGGGAACGCGAAGTCGGGACGGGCCGTGTAGAACCCGGCCAGCGTGATCTCGCCGCGCGGCGCCAGCCGGCCGATCAGCGTGTCCAGAACTCCCGAATCGCCACTCACATCACAAATGGCGCGATAATCCTGTCTGGTGTCCTCATGCGGCTTGCACACACGATAGGATTCCGGGCTGATCCGCTCAGAGTCTGTTTCCCAGACAGTTGGCGCGCCCCCTAAGGCCACGGTGATTCGGGCCAGAAGTCGCCCCAGAACACCATGCCCGACAATCAGCTCGGGAAGGTTCTCAGGATCCAGTGCATGCGCCGCCGTGGCCGCGAGCGCCAGCAAAACGCCCTCCGAAGGGGTCTCGAGCTCAACCGGCACAACCTTGTCCGCCGCAACAAC
>CAJXMY010000027.1 GCA_913056435.1 uncultured Hyphomonadaceae bacterium
CCATCTGATCCATAGTGTAGGACAGAGCAAGCCTGCATTCCGGATCGGCGAACCCGATGGAGCCCCCCGCCCCGACATGACCAAAGGCGCGTTCCCCGATAATCGCACTCATCTGGTCCCCGAAGGGCTGACCGCGATTGTCCATCGATTTCATAAAACCCGGACCGAATCTGGTTGGCGCCAGAAGGGTCGCATCCCGGTTGGTTGCAGTGGTCACCATCGACATATGGGCCAGACGCTCAGATGACACCAACTGGCCATTGTCTGTTGCCAGCGGCGTATACATGGCGACCTGCCCCCGGGCGTTCGAAATGCCGCCCGCCCCGCCGATCTCGGCCCGATGGCTTTCCGGTGCATTGGTGTCCCAGCCTCCATTGTTGAGGAATGACAACGCCTGAATGGAGGTGGGATCTGTCAGCAGAGCGGTAGTGAAATCGTTCAGCTGGTCGCCCGCCCGAGGCACATAGGGCAAAATGTCGGCAATGGGCCGGTCGAACCCGTCCGGCACGCCGATCCAGAAGTCGGCCCCTGTGGGTCCTGCGACCTCATCGGCGAAGAAGGTGCCCAGGCTCTTGCCCGAAACCCGCCGGACCAGCTCGCCCACCGTCCAGCCGAAATTGACCATGTGATAGCCATTCCGCGTTCCTGGCTCCCAGAAGGGGTCCTCTTCCTCCATGCGCGAGACCATATAGTCCCAGTCTAGGAAACCGCCCGGTTTGACAGGGTCCCGCAGGGCCGGCACCGCACTCTCGTGGTTCAGCATCATGGCCACAGTGGTCTTGTCTTTTCCATGCTTGCCGAACTCCGGCCAGTAGCGGGTCACCGGCGCGTTCAGATCCAGCAGCCCCCGGTCGATCAGGATGTGCGCGCAAATCGCGGTCGCCGCCTTGGTACAGGAGAATACGATAGAGACCGTGTCCTCCGTCCAGGGCGCGCCGGTTTTGACGTCCCGGGTCCCGCCCCAGAGATCAACCACGGTTTGGCCCTCGACACTCAGACAAACAGATGCCCCAATCTCCCCACGGTCTTCGAAATTCTGTTCGAATGCCTCCCGGACCGCCGCAAATTTCGGATCCACGGATCCTGACACCTCAGACATGACTCCTCCCTCGCCGACCTTTGCTGGCGGCTCTTTCCCGGGAGAGAATATCGTTAAAGGTGACGTCGAAAAGACCTTCCCCGAGGAGAGATCAGATCCCGGCACGCAGGGCGAACCTAATGGCGCCCCCGCCGACGGACCTCACTGGGCCGCGCTGCGGGCCGGGTAGGATTTGATCACCAAATTACGATAATCCGCTTCAACCATGTCGACCACCCGGCGGGCTTCAGCCCGGACATCTGTCTCGCGGTCAATATAGCGCCTCAGAACATGGATATGCCCGGCGGTCAGCATTCCGGCGACAAGGCGCGGATAGCCGATCCCCTTTGCGTCCATTTGAAAATCCTCGGCCAGAGACTCGGTCAGAAGGTCCTGATATTGCATGTGCAGCAGCCAGTTGGAGGCCAGCATCGCCTGACTTCTTAACATTTCGCCCTGACGCCGCAGGGCGCTCAGGGCCGGGTCGCCCGCCGCATCCAGCGCACCGAGCAACCAGTTTCGCCAGAATGCGAACGTATCAACATCCCGGTCTGCCGCCCGAATGGCCTGACGAAACCGATCCACATTTTCCGATGGCCCCGCCATGGCCAGGTCCTGTTTGTTGGCGAAATGACGGTACAGCGTCTGAACATGAAGTCCGGCACGGTCCGCAACCTCTTCCAGAGTGGTATTTTCATAGCCCTGGGTCGAAAACAGATGCTGGGCCGCACGGATCAGCCGAGCCCGGGACTCAGCCTTCTTCTTTTCCCGCATCGGATATTTAGCGCGCCTCATCATACCCTCCATGTACTGGGTCCATAATGCGAGTGAGATAGCAATTTCTATATTTGTTTTGTGCTACCCATACGAGTGTTGGCAATCTTTTTTACTTGTATTGTTGTTCCCATTTGAGATCAGGCGGATCAGGGATTGACTTGGCGACCCCATGCTGGTCGGTGGCACAAAAAGGGAGATTTACATGCAGGTCGAAGGTCGGATTGTCGTTGTCACCGGTGCTGCGAGCGGGATCGGAAAAGCGCTGGCGGAACGGTTCCACAAGGAAGGAGCGAAGCTGGTGGTTTGTGCCGACCTTGACGGCCCCGGCGCGAAAGCGACCGCCGCTTCGGTCGACGGACTCGCTGTCACTACCGATGTGTCACGGGAAGAAGACATCGCCGCGCTGATCGAACAGGTCGAAACCGACCATGGCCCGATTGATCTGTTTTGCTCAAATGCCGGCATCGGCATTGGCGGTGGCGCCGAGGTCAACGATGAGAAGTGGGACCTGATCTGGAAGATCAATGTCATGGCCCATGTCTGGGCCGCCCGGCACCTGATCCCGCGCATGATCGAACGCGGCGGTGGGTATCTTCTGAATACGGCCTCTGCCGCTGGATTACTGTCCCAGGTTGGATCGGCGCCCTATGCCGTCACCAAACACGCCGCTGTGGGCCTGGCCGAATGGCTGGCGCTGACCCATGGCGATGACGGCATCAAAGTCTCGGTTCTTTGCCCTCAGGCTGTTCGCACCAAAATGACGGCCAATAATGAGGATGGTGTCGCCAGCATTAACGGCATGATGGCACCGGAGGAGGTCGCCGAGGCCTGTGTCCGTGCGCTTGACGCGGAAACTTTCCTGGTTCTGCCGCATGAAGAGGTCGTCACCTACATGCAAAACAAGACCCGGGATTATGATCGCTGGATTGGCGGTATGCGAAAGCTGAACCGGCTGTACAACAGCTGATCCCTAGGCCCGGGCATCTTCCTGAATCATCTCTGCGCCCTTGTCCGCAATCATCACGGTCGGCGTGTTCGTGTTGCCAGAGGTAATCGTCGGCATGACCGACGCGTCCACCACCCGGAGTCCCTGCAGGCCATGAACCCGTAGCCGGGCATCCACAACGGCGCCTGCGGCAGCATCCGGTCCCATACGGGCTGTTCCGACAGGGTGGAAAATTGTGGTCCCAATGTCGCCCGCAGCCTGAATCAGGGCGTCCAGCGAATTATCGACCCCGGGACCGGGAAGCTTTTCGACCGGACGATAGGGCGCAAGAGAGGGCTGGGCCATCAGTTGACGGGTGACCCTTATCGCCGCGGCCGCGACCTCTCGGTCTGCCTGTGTCGAAAGATAGTTGGGGGAAATTTCCGGCGGCACCTCCAGATCTGATGAGCGGATGCGCACATGTCCCCGGGATGTCGGCTGCAGATTACAGGCACTCGCGGTCAAGGCGGGAAACCGGTGCAGCGGATCGCCAAACTTGTCCAAAGACAGGGGCTGGATGTGGAATTGCAGATTGGCTCGCGCCTGGGTGGAGTCAGAACGCGTGAACAGGCCCAGCTGGGAGGGGGCCATGGTCAGCGGCCCCCGGCGCCTGAGGGCATAATCCAGCGCCATGCCGGCCCGCCTGACCAGAGAATGATAAGATTCGTTCAGCGTCCTGACCCCGGACACGGCATAAATCGCCCTTTGCTGGAGGTGGTCCTGAAGATGCCGCCCGACGCCGTTTAGAACATGACGGGGGACGATCCCGGCCTCCTTCAGCCAGGCCGCCGGTCCGATACCTGACCTTTGCAACACCTGAACGGAGCCTATGGACCCGGCGCTCAGGATGGCTTCACCGGCGACGGCGACGCGGAAGGTATCGCCGCCGCGACGAAAGTCGATGGCCTCCACACGGCCTGAATTCAGGATGACCCTGTCCGCCAGAGCCCCCGTGATCACAAGCAGATTCGGACGCGAAGCTATGGGCTTGAGGAAACCTCTTGCCGTCGACCAGCGCCGGCCGGCCTTCTGGTTGACATGAAAGTAGGAGACCCCTTCATTGTCACCGGTGTTGAAATCCGCCGTCGCTGGAACGCCCATCTCAATCGCGGCCTGACGCACGGCATCGAGCACCTTCCAGCGCACCCGCGGCGGCTCGACCCTCCATGGCCCACCGGTCCCGTGGTGGGCACTCTCGCCGAGGAAATGGTCTTCGATACGCCGGAACACCGGGAGGACATCTGACCATCCCCACCCCGGAAGCCCCGACGCGGCCCAGCCATCATAGTCGGCCGCCTGACCTCGCATGGAGATCATGGCGTTTATGGCAGAGGAACCTCCCAGAACCTTGCCCCGGGGATAGGCGAGGGCACGCCCATTCAGACCGGGTTCGGCCACCGTCCGGAACATCCAGTCGGACCGCGGATTGCCAATCGCGAAGAGATAGCCGACCGGAATGTGGAACCAGATCCAGTTATCTCGTCCCCCCGCTTCGAGAAGGAGGACCCTGTGACGCGGATCCGCACTCAGGCGGTTGGCCAGAACACATCCTGCCGATCCGGCACCAATGATAACATAGTCAAACCGACCCTCGAGCTGCCGGGGCGCGGGCATCAGCCTGGCTGGACCTCGGTAAACAAGCCACCCTCTGCGGCCAGCCGCCGGAGCGTGGCACAGGGCTGGAAACGGTCATCATCGGCACCAAGACGCTCAAGGGTGGCCAGAACCTCCGGCGCCCCCACCATGTCACCGTAAAGCATCGGGCCACCCTTATCGGCCGGCCACCCATACCCATTCAACCAGACAATATCGATGTCAGAGGCTCGTTGCGCTTTGCCTTCCTCCAGAATTTTGAGACCTTCATTGATCATCGGATGGATACAGGTGGCGATGATCTCCTCCTGCGAGGGGATCTGCCCCTCTGACATCCCTGTGATCTCGCGAATGATGCCGGCGGTCACCTCGGAGGGCACTGGTCGTCGCGCCTCGTCATAATCATAATATCCAGCGCCGGTCTTCTGCCCCCGGCGGTCGAGCTCACACAGGGCATCGCGGATAGGATTGGCGGTTTTGGCGCCTTTCGTCCACCCAATATCGAGCCCCGCCAGGTCCGACATCTGGTAAGGGCCCATGCGAAAGCCGAAAGCATTCAGGGCCGCATCGACATCCCAGGGCATCGCCCCCTGATAGACCAATTTCTGGGCCTGGGCCTGCCGGGCGAAGAGAATACGGTTGCCCACAAAACCCGGGCAGACACCCACCAGAACTGCGATTTTGTTGATGGTCCGCGCCAGCTCCATTGATGTCATGATGACATCGTCTGCCGTATGATCCGCGCGGACAATTTCCAATAATTTCATCACATTGGCGGGAGAAAAAAAGTGCAGGCCGATGACATCTTCCGGCCGGCTCGTCGCCGCGGCAATCTCGTCGATGTTCAGCGCCGACGTGTTGGTTGCCAGAATCGCCCCTGGTTTCATGATCCGGTCCAGATCCCTGAAAATCGTCTTCTTGAGCTCCATATCCTCAAACACCGCCTCAATGACGAGGTCGCAATCTGCGAGATCCTCCATGGAGAGGGAGCCGTTCAGGCGCGACATCCGCACATCGACTTCTTCTTGCGGGAACCGGCCTTTGTCCGCACTTCTCTGATAATTGCCGCGGACAACGCCCAGACCGCGCTCCAGCGCCTCCGCCCGCGTTTCCACGATCGTCACATCGATGCCGGCCGTGGCAAAATTCATCGAAATCCCCCCCCCCATGGTCCCGGCGCCAATGACACCCACCCGCCGGATATCACGCCGGGGCGTTGTGGCGTCGACCCCCTCCACGACCCAGGCTTGCCGCCCCGCCTCCGCGATGTAATCAGAAACCTGCTGCGGGCTCATCGTCAGCGTATCAGTCATGAAAGGTGTCCTTCCCCGGTATTTTTGGATGCTTCGCCCGTCTCCTGACAGGCTGTTTGCGGAGATCCCGCTTGCGCGCAGCTTGTTTTTTTTTGACAAAGAGTCAAACCCTTCCAGAGAGGTACAGGGAAGATCGATGCCGTTTAGCCTAGCCGAGGTTCAGGAAACCGTCGCTGCAGCGATCCCGGACCGACCCGCGCTCCGGTTTCGCGACCGCAGGTTCAGCTTCGCGGAGGTCAACCAGCGGACCAGGCGGTTTGCCAACCTGTTGCTGTCTCTGGGCGTCCAAACCCCTGTCCCGCGCGCAGACCTCGCCAACTGGCAATCGGGGCAGGACCATGTTGCCCTCTACCTGCAGAACGGGAATGAATATCTTGAGGCCATGCTCGGAAGCATGAAGGCGCGCGCTGTCCCGTTCAATGTCAATTATCGGTATGTTGCTGAGGAGCTGCGTTATCTGCTGACCAATGCCGACACCCGGATCATCGTCTACCATGCCCGTTACGCGCCCCTTCTGGGCTCTTTGCTCAAGGATCTGCCAGCGCAGAAAGCGCTGATACAGGTCGCCGACGACAGCGATGAGCCCCTGCTTCCCCGGGCCCTGGATTATGAAACGGCCCTGGCGGGCGCGCCGGACGATCTGCCGCCCACCGAACCGTCCGCCGATGACCTCTATATGCTGTATACGGGCGGAACGACCGGAATGCCCAAGGGCGTTCTGTGGCGGCAGGGCGACATTCTGGCCTCGGCGCTGGGCGGACGTGACCGCGATGGCGAGGTGCTGACCTCTCTGGCTGACTTCGCCAACCGGGCGCGGGCGATCCAGCCACGCCGGTACCTGCCCACGCCTCCCTTCATGCACGGGACGGCACAATGGATCGGGCTGAGCGCCTGGCATAGTGGACATGCCATTGTCATTCAGGATGATGTCGACCGGTTCAATCCTGATCACCTCCTTGATGTCATCGCCCGGGAGCAGGTTCACGTCCTGTCCCTTGTGGGCAATGCATTCGCCAAACCCTTTCTGGCCAGCCTCGCCCATGCACCAGAGCGCGCCGGTAGCCTCACGCATATCCTGAATGGCGGGGCCGGCATGAGCGCTGCGACCAAGGCCGACCTGCTGGCGGCGCTTCCAAACGTTCAGATCATCGACACGATCGGGTCTTCGGAGGCGGGCCCGCTGGCGCGCCAGACCGCCCGCACCGCGGCACAATCGGGGGCGCCCCCCCGTCAGATGGGCGGCAGCACGGTCCTGACCCCAGACCGCTCCGGGCTCGCCCGACCCGGCGATCCCGACCTCGGCTGGCTGGCCAAGCACGGCCATGTCCCACTCGGCTATCTCAATGACCCCGATAAGACCTCAGATACCTTCCCGGTCGTGGACGGCATCCGCTATGCCGTCCCCGGAGACCGGGTCCGGCTGCTTGAGAATGGCCAGCTGGACTTCCAGGGACGGGATTCCAGCGCGATTAACACAGGTGGAGAGAAGGTCTTTGCCGAAGAGGTGGAGCATGCCCTCGCCCGCCATCCCGACATTGCTGACGTTCTGGTCAGCTCCCGTGCCTCGGAAAGATGGGGACAGGAAGTGGTGGCCCTGGTGGCTCTGAAACCCGGGCGCGTTCCAGAGACCGAGGCCCTGCTCGCGATCGCGGCGGAACAGATCGCACGCTACAAGCTTCCCAAGGCAGTGCTTTTTGTCGACGCCATCAGACGACACGATAACGGAAAACCCGACTATCGCTGGGCGCAAAAAATGGCCGAGGCCAGCCTGAAGGCCGGCTAGTCAACCCGGGCAAGGAAGCCCGTGATTTCCTCGACCAGCCGCCCAACGAGGGCGATCGGCACGTCATGCCCCCAATGCTCGATTTCGATATAGTCAGCTTTGGGAATGCGTCTGGCGATATCCCGGCCACAGTCTGGCGGGATCAAAGGATCCTGTGCCCCGTGCAGGACGAGGGTCGGAACCGTCAGCTCAGAAAGGCGATCATGCCAGCGAGGCTGGGCCAGAATCGCGCAATACTGGCGCGCCACCCCCATAGGCCGGTACGACCGGTCATAATCCGCCGCAACGCCGCGGGCGACCTCCTCCGCAGAATTCCGGATTGTATCATGCGAGCCAATGACCCGGCTGGACTGCACCGCCGCGGTAACGACGTCTTCCTTGGAAGGGCTCGCCGGAGGCGTGGTCAGCGCCTGGATCGCTTCGGGTGTCGCCGGCGGGAGGCCGGGATCCCCGGAAGTGGTCATGACCGGGATGAGGCTGCGGACCCGTTCAGGATGATTCAGGGCCAGAAGCTGGACAATCATGCCCCCCATGGACGCGCCGAGCACATGCGCTGAGCCCAGACCCAGCGCCTCGATCACCGCCGCCGTGTCCGCCGCCATATCATCGAGAACATAAGGCACATGCTCACGCATGTCCTGCCCGGCCAGAACCCCTTTCATCACCTCGGCCGGATTGGGCGGGGCATGATCATCAAAGCTGTGAGACAGACCGATATCGCGATTATCAAACCGGAAGACCCTGTATCCGGCGGCGGCGAGGCCCTCCCTGAACAGATCCGTCCATCGTGTCATCTGGGCGCTGAACCCCATCACGAGGACGATCGGTTCACCGGACTCCGGCCCAATCTCGTCATATTCAAACTGAAGCCCACCGGCGGTTACTCTTGGCATCATTACCCCTTTTGGTTATCTGTCTGTGCCCCGGCACCCTTGGCCAGAGACCTCAAATTGTTCTCATGTGTCCCGCGGTCGATCCGATAGAAACTCACCGCAATGATCATCGCCGTCCACAAAATCAGAAGCGTTGGCGCATAATAGGCGCCAAGACGCCAGAGGGCCTCCGGCGGAATCTGATCGGCGGAAATCGGCTTCAACTTGGAGTCTGATTCCGGAAAATCCGCCAACCAGATAATGAAGCCGGCGCCCAGAACGCCGAAACCCTGTACGGATTTTCGGATAAACGTCACAGCAGCGGAAAACAGCCCCTCTGACCGACGCGTGGTCTTCAGCTCACTTTGCTCAACGAGGTCAGCGATCATGGAAGAATAGAGAATCGAAAAGGCAATGATGAAGGTCAGATCGATCGTGTTGACGACGAGCAGGATGGGAAACAGGATCGGGTCGCCATTTTCGGGCATGAGGCCTGCCAAACGCAGCAGGATGGGAAGGGGCGCAACCCAGAAACCAAGAAAACCAAATGTAATGGCCGCCCGCTTCTTGCCGAGGCGCTTGGCCGCGAAGGGTGTGATCCCGAAGGCGGCGGCCGCAGAGACAAAAACGAACAAGGTCCAGATGAAAATCTGCCCCCCGTCAAATCCCCAGAACAGCGGCAGAATAACGAAGGCGAGGGCCGCCGAGACCCCGCCGGCAACCGCACTGAAGAGCGCGCCGATGAACAGAGCGGCGAACGACCGATTGGCCAGAGTTTCCCAGATTTCCGCGAAGACCCGCGGAAGCGTCAGACTGCGCTTCGGAGGCGGGGCCCGCAAGGTCGGGATCATGTGATGGGTGCCCAGGGCCGACACCAGAATCCCCAGCATGATCAGGCCCGAGGCAATGATTCCATAAGCCCGCCAGCCATCCAGATTGGCGCGGGGGTCCGGACCAAACTCGGGTGAGGCGACCAGAAGCACGCCCCACATGAGAACCGCCAGAGCGTTGCCGCCCGTCCAGCCGAAAAAATAACGATACCCCAGAAGCGTTGTACGTTCGTCGTAATCCTGCGTCATCTCCGGCGCCAGCGCCGTACTTGGCGTCTCGTAAAAGGTGATGAAGGTCCGAATGATCACCGCCAGTACCGTCAGGTACCAGAACAATCCCGTCTGAGACCAGTCATAGGGCGGGTTCCAGAGCAGGAAGTAGCTTAATGTCACTGGAAGGACCGAGGCGTACATGAAGGGGTGGCGGCGTCCCCACCGGGATCGGAAATTGTCCGATATATAGCCCACAAGCGGATCGCTGATGGCATCGAACACCAGGGCGATCAGAATGGCGAGACCCACCAGGCGTTCATCCAGCCCCACCACCAAACCATAGAAGGTCAGCAGAAAGTAATCGAAGCCGTTATTCTTGACGCCATAGGCCACAGACCCAACCCCGTAAGCCAGCTTGGTCCACATTCCGATGCGATCGCTGACCGCGCCTGATGCGACCGCCGCATCCGGGCTTCCTGTTGACCCTCCCATAGGTCTCTCCTCCCTGGCTCACTTTTCATGCGAGCTCGGTCTCACCATTTCTGCTTTCGAACAGGCAGTCAAACCGGAATTATGCATCAGGCCGTTTGCAGCCGGGTCGGCGGGGGACAGAAGCGTCGGGAACGGCTGTGGTCAGGCGCGGACCAGCCAGGGAATGACCACCCAGGCGGCCAGCACCGTCAGGCCGCCTGCCCCGATCGTGGCCCATATGACCTTGCGCAGCATCATGGGCCGAACAGGGGCTCCCGCCTCGCTGCCTTCAACGACCTCGCCGTCTTCGGCCTGACTTCTCACACCGATGGGCAGCACCATGAACAGGCACACCCACCAACAGATGATAAAGACGACAACGCCGCCGACCGGATCCATTAATGATTACCCTTCGGGGTTTCCATAAGTTCGATCAAAACCCCATTCGAATTCTTGGGATGCACGAAGATGATGGGCGTTCCGTGGGCGCCAATCCGGGGCTCACCCAGAACCGTTGCGCCCCGGGCCGACATCTCGCGAACAGCCTCGTGGATGTCCGCCACCTCAAAGCAGACATGATGCTGCCCTCCCCGGGGATTCTTTTGGATGAAATTATGGATCGGGCTGTCCGAATTCAGGGGTTCGATCAGCTCGATCTGGCTGTTCGGCAGGTTCACAAAACACACCTTTACGCCCTGTTCCGGCATGTCGAACGGCGTCGTGATATCCGTCGCGCCATAAAGTTCGCGATAGGTCTCGATCGCCGCGGACAGGTCCGGCACGGCCACGCCGACATGATTGAGCGGACCTATCTGAAAAGTTTGGGTCATGGCGGGCTCCTTAAACGCGCAGGATATTCACATCGATCACGGGCCGGCGACCAAAGTGCTGTTCGCAGGCTTTTCGCACGGCGCGCACAAGGGTCCGTTCCACCTCATCGTCGAGGACCCGTTTGCGGCGCTTCATCTTTAACATTGCTTCTTCTGCCGCTTGGTCAATCTCGATCAGGCTTTCATCGGCAGAACGGCCATCTTCCTCTGACAAGCCGCGCGCACGAACAAGCGGGCCATCGACCAGATCGCCCTGCTCATCTATGGCGACGGAAACCGATACGAACCCGAAGGCCGCCAGGGCCCTCCGCTCCCGTATGCCCTCGCCTTCTGCAGGAACCAGGCGGTTGCCATCCAGATACAACCGGCCGCTGGGAACCGTATCCACCACGCAGGGCTTTCCGGGCGCCAGGCGGACCATATCTCCATTGCGCGGGGTCACGGCGGAGGCAATCTGGAGCGACTTTGCGAACGCAGCGTGTTCGACAATGTGGCGGCGTTCACCGTGAACCGGAACCGAAATCTGAGGCCGGACCCACTGATACATCTGACGCAATTCATCACGAGCCGGATGTCCGGACACATGGATCGGGCCGTCACTCATGCGGTCTGTGATGATCCGGACCCCCCGCTCGGCCAGCCGGTTCTGCATGTCGAAAATGTCCCGCTCATTTCCCGGTATGACCCGGCTCGAGAAAATCACGGTGTCTCCCTCACCCAGCGAGATATGGCGATGATCATCACGGGCGATCCGGCCGAGCGCCGCTCGGGCCTCCCCCTGCGATCCTGTGCAGAGAAAGAGCACGTGATCATCCGGCAAGCTGCCTGCGGCCTCCTCATCGATCAGATCCGGAAGCGCCCTGATCACACCGGTGGCAATCGCCGCATCCGTGATTTTGTGCATGGACCGCCCCACGAGACAGACGCTTCGTCCCGCCTGGCGCGCGGCCTCGATGACCGAAGCCACCCGGGCGACATTGGAGGCAAAGGTGGTGACGGCGACCCGGCCCTTCAGGCTGCCAATGAGCTCTGTCAGATTCTCCCGGACGGTTCCTTCTGACCCGCTTTCGCCCTCGACGAAAACATTGGTGCTGTCGCAAATCATGGCCAGAACACCCTCGTCCCCGAGCTGGGTCAGACCCGCAATATCGGTCTGCTCTCCCAATTGAGGATCCGGGTCGATTTTCCAGTCGCCTGTATGCAAAATGGTCCCTTGTGGCGTTCGCAGCGCCAGTGCGTTCGGCTCGGGAATAGAGTGGGTCAGCGTGATATACCGAACACTGAACGGCCCCGCCTCGATTTCTCCCCCCAGAGGAACTTCGGTCACCTCAACATGCTTCAGCCCCCGCTCGATCAATTTTCCGCGGGCCAGATGGGCTGTGAACGCCGTCGCATAAATTGGTGCGCGGGTCTTCAGACGCGGCCACAACAAGGCCAGCGCCCCGATATGATCTTCATGCGCATGGGTTAGAAACACAGCGTCAATCAAATCGCCCTGTTCCTCAAAGAAAGCAGGGTCCGGCGTGATCAGATCAATCCCTGGTGTGTCTTCGCCGCCAAAGGTCACGCCAACATCTATGAGAATCCACCGGCGCAGATGTGGAGGGCCATAGCCATAGGCGTTCAAATTCATTCCGATCTCGCCACATCCGCCCAAAGGCAGGAAAACGAGTTCGGCTGTGGTGTCTGGTGTCATCTTAGTCTTTTCGAATATCCTGATTGCGTCGGTAGACCTCAAGCAGCCCGACTTCCATCAAGTCAGGCTCGAAGTGGTCAATTGTGTCGCTCGCGCCATCAAACAAGGAGGCCACGCCTCCGGTGGCGACCACTTTCATCTCCTGCCCATACTCTCTCTTCACGCGATTCACGAGGCCATCGATCAGCTCTACATAGCCCCAGAAAATACCCGACTGCATGGCGGACACCGTATCTTCCCCAATGACCTTTTCGGGGCGCTGAATGGCAATGCGCGGCAGTTGGGCGGCGGCATCATGCAGGGCCCGGACCGACAGGTTGATCCCCGGAGCAATAATGCCACCTTCAAAGCCGCCATCCGCCCCGACCACATCGAGGGTTGTGGCCGTGCCACTGTCAATCACAATCAGCGGCCCGCCATACAGCTGGTAGGCCCCGAGCGCGGCCACGAGCCGGTCCGCGCCAACCTGTTCCGGGCGCCGTATCCGGATGGGCACATCCAGCCGCGTTTCAGGGTCACCGACAAAGACGGGTTCTGAACCAAAATACCGGCGCGACAGGTTCCGAAAGTGAAACTTGGCCTGTGGCACAACCGAGGAAATGACACAGCCTGTAATCTGGGTCAGGCGAAACCCATCCATAGCCATAAGGGCGCCGAGCCAGACCGCGTAATCATCCGCCGTCCGGGTGGAGTCCGTCGCACTTCGCCAGCGCGCGACCCAGTCGGTGCGGTTATGCAGCGCAAAGACTGTATTCGTATTGCCGACATCAATGACCAGGAGCATCGGCCCTTACCTCTTTTATCAACTCCACCTCCCCTGCCCGAATGATTTCTTCCTGTCCATCCGGGTGTTCCAGCCGCAGCCCTCCGTCTTCCGCCAAACCCACGAAACGCCCCTGCCGTCTGTGCCCGCCGGGTCCAGCCTCCACCAGTTCCCCCAAGCCCTCCGCCCGTCCCAGCCAGTCCTGCCGGGTTGAGGCAAAATCAAGCTGCGCCTGCTTAAGGCGGCTCGCAAGAGCCGGCCGGAGCGCCTCCATGAGGTCTTCCGCCTGCAGCTCGGGCCCCGCACCCTCCTGCAGGAGGCAGGTCACGGTCTGACCGGTGCCTTCGGGCGCGCTGCGCACATTGAGACCAATCCCGATCGCAAGCCAGTAGGCCCCGTTGGTCTGGCCCGCTTCGACAAGAATGCCGCACAATTTTGCGCCCCTGACCCGGATGTCATTCGGCCATTTCAATCGAACATCTTGGTCCGGCAGGACCCCAAGGCAAACGTCGCTGACGGCAAGGGCTGTCGCGAAGGGAACTCGCAGGGCCGCCTGCACCCCGCCGGGCGCGGGCAGCAGCGCCGTGGCGAAGAGGTTTCCCTCAGGTGACGCCCAATGCCGTCCCAGCCGCCCCCGGCCTCCGCTTTGAGACCGCGCAACGATCCAAAGCGGCCCGCTTTGCCCCTGCGTGGCACGACGGCGTGCCTCCTCGTTGGTGCTGTCAATCTGGTCAAACCAGATCACGGGCGCCGAGGTGATCATCAGATCAGACTGGCCGCCGCGCGTTCGGCCAACTCACTGAGCGGACTGACAAAAATGAACAGAGCAACGCTCAAAAGCGCGGTCGCGAAGACCGTGGAGGTCACCCAGCCATCGACCGGCTCAAAGGGCTCCGCCGGCTCCCGAACCCACATGATCAGGATCAGCCGCAAATAGTATCCGAAAGCGATCACCGAACTCAGAATAAGGGTGACAATCAGAGGAAGCAGACCGGCCGCAAGCCCCGCCTCGACCACCGCTAGCTTGCCCAGAAATCCGAATGCGAGGGGAAAACCCGCTACAGAAATGACCAGAACGGACAGGGCGAGCGTCAGGGCGGGCCGATAGCGCACAAGACCCGAGAGCTCGTGTATATCCTCAACCATGCCACCCTCCCGGTGCATGCACAGGACGCCGCCAAACAGGCCGAGCGACGCAACAACATAAGCCGTCATGAACAGCAGAAGTGCCCCCCCGCCAAGTTCTGCCCCAGCGGCCAGAGCCACCAGCGCATAGCCCATATTGGCAATTGAAGAATAGCCAAGCAGACGTTTGAGATTGGTCTGCAAAAGAGCTCCGAAGGCCCCGATCAGCATCGACGCTGCGGCAATAATTCCGATGATCGCCTGCCAGTTCCTGACTGCCTCCAGCTGAGGAAATGCCTTGAACATGATGACGGCAAAAACGACCATCGCCGCCATCTTGGGCGCAGTTGCAAAGAAGGCAACCACGGGACTGGGCGCACCTTCATAGACATCCGGGGTCCAGACGTGCATCGGAGCCGCCGAGACCTTGAAGCCAAGTCCTGTAATCATCAGGACCATGCCGAAGAGCAAGCCGAGTGTTGGCTCCGCCTCCGCAACGGTCTGATAGTCTGTTCCGCCGGCAAAACCGTAAACAAGTGACATGCCATATAGCAACAAGCCGGAGGCCAGCGCGCCCAGAATGAAGTATTTAAGGCCTGCCTCCGCAGATCGGGCGCTGTCTCTGTGAAAGGACGCCAGAACATAGGACGACAGGCTCAGCATCTCTATCCCCAGATACAGGGTCATCAGGTTCGCCGATGACAGGATGATGCCAATGCCTAGAGCTGCAAAAAGCATCAGGAGTGAATACTCATAACGCTGCGTCCCATGACGTCGCAGGAAGCCTTCGGCCATGAAAAGCGCGATCCCCGCACTAGCATAGCTTACCACCTTCGCGAAATTCACGAACGGACCGGTTTCAGCCAGTCCATTAAAGACACCCCCACCCTCCCAGTGCAGGGCTGCGAGCATGGCCGCAAGGAACAGAACCACGGCCCCAAGGCGGAAAGACAAGGTCGTAAACCGGTCACTGAGGATGGCCCCGGCAAGGACACCTA
>CAJXMY010000028.1 GCA_913056435.1 uncultured Hyphomonadaceae bacterium
GCAAAGGCATAATAGGCCGCCGTCAGCTCTGACGCGGCGACGCCGGTCGGCTTCCCGCCCTCGCCCAGCGTGGCGTGGCTGGTCGCGACAATCAGTGCCCGTTTTCCAGACAGGTCCAGCGCGGGCACCTCATAATGGCGATGGAAACCCAGCCCGACCAGAAGGCGCGGCAGGCCCAGCCAGACCAGCAAACCGAAAACGAGCAGGCCGGGCACAAGAAATTTCAGAAGCGCAGACATGGAGACTCCTATAGAATGATCCGGAAAGGTCAGCGCGATTGCGCCGCGGCCGAGAGTTCAGGTCCGGTCACCTTGCCGTCGCCATCCTTGTCGAGCGTCGAAAAGGCCCGTCCATAGGCTCCGAACCGGCGAATCTGGCGGGCGCGCCCAATCCGGTCCTCGGCATTGGCGTTCACGAAGACCTCGAATTCCGCACGGGAGAGCGCCCCGTCACCATCGCCATCTGCGCTGGCGAAATTCGCCTGGGACTTTGCCCGGTCAGCATCGTTCTGCTGCGCACTGGCGGGCCCAGACGGCAACAGGCAGAGGCCGAGAAAAGCGGCGAGACAGCTTAGAGTGTTCATCTTCATAGTGGTCTCTCCTAAACGCTGACAGCCGCCATGATCCCGCGGTCAGGGGACACCTGATTGTCGAGCATCTCGGTCCAGATACGCGCCGTATCCTCACCCCCCCGGACCCACTCGACACTGACCTTGTCGGCAATCTCCTTGGCCATGGCCGCACCGGCCACGCTGGCTTTGTCAAACAGGACGCCACGGCCCCACTCCTTGTCCCGCTTGGCGATCTGCGCCGGCGCAAAGAAGAAGGTCGGCCTGGCGCCGGGCAGATCGGATCCGCGCCCCCGACTTTCCCAGTGCGTGGCCCCGACCATGCAGCTTTCCACCATCCGCTCGCCCAGATGATGGTGCAGCGTCTCGGTCAGCGTCCCATTGCCGGACATGTCGACATAAGCGGTCGGCCGGTCGGCCTCGATCTCGGTCTCATGGCCATAGGCGACCACCTGATCACAGCAGCCCAGCGCATGGACAAAGGACAGGTTCCCCGGCGAGGTCAGCCCAATCACTTTCCGGCTCCCCGCCTGCTTGAGAAGTTTGGCAAGCCCGAAGCCCGTCTTAGAGGAGACCGAGCCAATCAGCACCTGTTCGGCGCCGAAATAGTCATTGTCCTCGAGATAGTCGAACAGGACGAAAGACGTCATGAAAAGAGGAAAAAGGAGGCAGCGTTCGACCTCCAGACCGGCCAGAAAAGCCGGCTCAGCAGAGGTTCGGCGATACTGGTTGTACAGGGCCGGGAGCTCCTGCCGGTGCGGGGTGGCATCCATGAACGCATCGGCATGAACCGTCCCGACGGTGAGAATGGTTTCACTGGCCATGGGAAAGAAGCCATACAGGCGTTCGCCAACGGCAATATCGTGGGCGTGCGACTCGACCACATTGGCCATGCCCCAGACCGGCACTTTTCCCCAGTCCCCTTCTGCGGGATAGTACTTCCAGTAGCCGATCATGTCGCCACTGACGGCATAGCTGACATTGTTGGCGGTCAGGCCGAACCGGTCGATGGCGACACGAATTTCGCCCGGTTCAAGGGCCCTTGCCTCCCGGTCGACCAGGCGGGTTTCCCGCAAATTCTTCCGGTTGACCCAGACCTCGTGAACAGCTCCCATCTTTCCTCTCCTCAGTGTTCCATGTGATCAGGACGCGTGGGCCACCCTGATCATCAGCTTGCCATGATTGCGGCCGTCAAACAGCATGTCGAAGGCTTCCGGAAACCGGTCAAGGCCCTCAACAATATGCTCGCGACATTTCAGGCGCCCATCGGCCCAGCCCCTGATCAGAACGTCAAGCGCTTCCGGCACCCGGTGCATGTAGTCGCGCATCGTGAAGCCCCGCATGGTGAGGCTGTGGGTGACCAGCTGCATGTAGTTTGCGGGGCCCTTCTGGGTGGCCCAGTCCGCATATTGGGAAATACCCCCGCAGACGACAATCCGGCCCTGATAGGTCATGTTCATAAGCAGTGTATCGAGGATATCACCGCCCACATTGTCGAAATAAAGGTCAACCTCATCCGGCGCCAGCGTCTGCAATTGGGCAGCAACCTGTCCGGCCTTGTAATCAATCGCGGCGTCGAGGCCGAGCTGGTCGGTCAGGTAGCGACATTTTTCTTCCCCACCGGCGATGCCGATCACGCGGGCGCCCGCGTCCCGCGCCAGCTGCGCCGCCATACTGCCCACAGCCCCCGATGCCGCCGAGACGACGACTGTTTCCCCAGCTTGCGGACAGCCAAGATCCATCATGCCGAAATAGGCCGTGTATCCCGTCATGCCGAGGCCGGACAGGAAGAGTTGCGGAGGAGCGAGCTCGGTGGGGATCCTGCGCACCATCCGGTCCTTGAACACGCCGGCCGTCTGAACACCGAGGAACCCCGTCACCCAGTCGCCTACCTGAAGCCTATCGGACCGGCTGTCGATGACTTCACCGACCCCGAAGGCGCGCATCACCTCACCCGGCCTGACCGGGGGCATATAGCTGCGCTTGTCCGTGATCCAGCCCGTCATTCCGGGGTCGACGGAGATCCAGTCAATCCTGACCACGACGTCACCGGGCTCCGGGGCGCGCAGCCCATCCCGGCTTCTGGCCCAGAAATCGCGCACGGGCCGGCCCGCGGGATAGTCTGTTAATCTGACCTGTTCCGGGACCATTTCCGACGTCGCTCACCTTCCCAATTTTCGGCACTGTTATTGCCAATATAATGACTTAATCTTTATGGCAACCGGTGATACGGTTCCAAAAAAGAGGGATCTGATATGCTAAAACTTCATTTTGCGCCGAACTCTCGGGCGGGCCGCATCGTGTGGCTCCTGGAAGAGCTGGGCCTGCCCTACGAGCTCAATCGCATGGCGTTCCATCCCAAGGACTTGAAATCAGACGCCCATCGCGCCCGCCACCCGCTCGGCCGGGTGCCCGTCCTCGATGATGGCGAGGTCTCGATTTATGAGTCAGGGGCGATCGTCGACTATATTCTGGAACGTCACAAAAATGGCGGTCTGAAGCCCGCCGTCGAGTCGCCGCTCTTTCCGGACTATCTGCAGTGGTTTCATTACTGTGAGGGCATGGTGATGCCCCCGGTCAATATTGTCGTGGTGAATACGCTGCTCCTGCCGCCGGACCGACGTGATGAAAACGCTCTTGGCCAGGCCAAGCGACTGCTATCCAAGGCTCTGGTGCCGATCGAAACGGCTCTTGAGGGCAGGGATTATCTGATCGGCGATTTTTCGGCCGCCGATATTATGCTGGGGCATGCCTGTTTCATGAGCAATCGCATCGGCGCGGTCTCGGATGAGATGACCCATCTGAAGGCCTATATCCGGCGAATCGAAAGCCGGCCCGCCTTCCAGACCGCAATCACCATGCAATAGCCGCCCAGCAGAATCCGGCCGCCACTCTGAGGCGAAACCGGATCGCAGAGAGAGCACACAGGGCGCGATTTTCCTGCCCCGAACAGGGCACGGTCTCAGAGGCCGCTTTGACATTGACCGGAGAAGCCCGCACAGTTTCGACGATGAGCTGGGAAAAAGAAACACGCGAAATCGAAGCACGGCGGCAACTGGCCCAACAGCAGGGGGGCGATGACGGGATTGCACGCCAGCACGCCAAAGGCCGGCTGACCATAAGGGAACGGATTGATGCACTGGTCGACCCACACAGCTTTGATGAGATCGGCCGGGGGGCTGGTGCCCCGGAACATGGACCCAATGGTGAGCTGACCGGGTTCACGCCTGCGAATTTCGTCCTGGGATTTGCCAGAATTGACGGGCGCCGCGTGGTCGTTGGCGGCGAAGACTTTACCATCAAAGGCGGCTCGCCATCGCCCGCAGGCTTGCGCAAATCCGTTTATACAGAGGATCTGGCCCTGCAATACAAATTGCCTCTGGTCCGGCTGCACGAGGGCGCCGGCGGCAGTGTCGGCGGCAGCGGAGGCCCCAGCCTGCCCGCCCCGGTCTTCGCCCCGTCCCGGTTCCGGTCGGTCGCCCAGACCCTGAAACAGGTGCCCGTGGCCAGCGCCGCCCTCGGCGCGGTGGCTGGCCTGCCGGCCGCCCGACTGGTGGCCTCTCATTTTTCGGTCATGTCGGAAAGCACGGCCCAGATCCTGGTGGCCGGCCCGAAAGTGGTCGAACGGGCCATGGGTGAAAAACGGTCCAAGGAAGAGCTGGGCGGCGCGGCCGTGCATACGCGAAATGGCACGGTGGATAATGGGGCCCCCGATGAACCGGCCACCCTTGAGCAGATCCGACAGTTTCTCTCCTTCATGCCGGACAATGTGCATCACCTCGCCCCGGTCAGAGCTTGTGATGATCCCGCAGATCGCGCCGAGGACATGCTCCTCGATATCGTCCCGCGCGAGCGACGGCGGGCCTATGACATGCGCCGCGTGATCCATGCGGTTGTTGACCAGAACAGCTTTTTCGAAATCGGTCGTGGATATGGCCGCAGCCAGATCACGGGCCTTGCCCGCCTGAACGGGCAGCCCGTTGGGGTCTGGGGCAATGATTGCCGTCAGCTGGCCGGGTCCATGACCGCGGATGGCGCCCAGAAGGCCCAGCGCTTTATCGACTTGTGCGAGACCTTCCACATCCCGATCGTGGCCCTTGTCGACGAGCCCGGCTTCATGATCGGCTCCAAGGCCGAGCAGGAAGCCACCATCCGTCATGGCGCGCGCACCGTCCTTGCCGCCGCCAGCAGCACCGTGCCGTGGGCCTCGGTCATGGTGCGGCGAAGCTTCGGCGTGGCCCAGGCGGCCCATTATGGCCCCGAGGCCTACATCCTTGCCTGGCCATCTGCTGAAAGCGGCCCGCTCCCTGTCGAAGGCGGGGTCGCGGTGGCCTTCCATCGCGAGATCGCCGCCGCCGCGGACCCCGAAGCCAGACGCCGAGAGCTGGAAGAACAGCTGGCCCAGCGCCAGTCTCCCTTTCCGCGCGCCGAAGCACTGGCCGTCCATGAGCTGATTGATCCGCGTGAAACCCGGCCCATGCTGTGCCGCTGGATCGACCGGGTCCAGCCGCTTCTACCCAATCTCCTGCCCCCTCAGTCCGGTTGATCCCGAGAAAGGACCCGCAATGGCCACCCCCATCACGCTCGAGACCGGTGGAACGGTCTGGAAACTTCACGTCAAAGCCGGCGACGAGGTCACCGCTGGCCAGGAAGTCTTCATTCTGGAGGTGATGAAAATGGAAGTGCCTTACGAGGCCCCCAGCGCAGGGCGGGTCACGGCGATCCACATCGCTGAAGGGGATGTGGTGGCGGAGGGTCAGACCGCACTGGTGCTGAGCTGACGGGGACATGATGGTCGACATTCGCCCCGCCGCGCTCTGCGACAAAGACCAAATTCTCCTCATAGCCAAAAAGGCGTGGGCCCCGGTCATGACCAAAATGAAACCAGACGTGCCCGGCTTTGCGTTCGAGGCCTTCTACCCGCAGGGCTGGTGGCCACGACAGTCAATGGATATCACGGCCCTGTTTCAAGACATGCAGACCGAGCTCTTCGTTGCCCTGTCTGACGGGACGGTCCGGGGCTTTATGGGTTTGCGCCAGCACCCGGACGACTCCATGGCAGAGATTTACATTCTGGGGGTCGATCCCGACTATCAGAGACAGGGCCTCGCCACCGCATTGATGCATTTTGCGGAGCTGCAAACGAGGCAAAACGGCCTGTCCATGCTCATGGTTGAAACCGGTGGCGATCTCGGCCACGCCGCGTCGCGCAGCGCGTATGAGGCTTTCGGCTTTGAGCGGTGGCCCGTCGCCCGATATTTTCGACGCCTGTGAATCGAAAAAGGCCGACGCAGATCCTGCGCCGGCCCTTTCTGTTCCAGGGTCATCTGCCCTGGTCCGCATCACTTAGTGGGCGGGTGGGATTTCAACCGTGTCAGACGCCAGGACGACACCGCCAACACTCCACTCCAGATCAACCGTGGCGGGGCACTCGCCGGTACCAACCGGACGGATGCGATACTCACCGAACACACCGTCGAGAGTCGCCGCGGTCACACCACCGGTAAACTGCTGGTCATTGACCGTAACAGTCACAGTGCCGCCTGCACCCGTTCCGATGAGGTTGCCGTCGGCATCGACCGCACCGTGCACGGCGCCGCGAAGCTCAATGGCCAGCTCACCGGCGGCGCTTGAGCACATCAGGCGGGTATAGCTGACTTCCGGGGTCTTGGTGGCCAGGAATTTTCCGAAATAGCCCGCCAGTTCCAGCATCATCCAGTTGGCGACATCATTGCCATCGACATCCTTGCTGCCATAGGCTTCGGCAACAAACTGGGTGCCCGCGAGATCTGCGGCAGTTGCGCTGCGCAGATCAAGCTCGAAAGCCCCTGCATCATTGGCTGGGAAGGCCGACAGGCGACCCGCATTCACAGGCGCCACAACCGGATCCGGCCCGGCCGCCCCCGTGTCACCAACAGGATCCCAGTTCGGATCGGGCACACAGGTCGTGATGGTCTCGACCCCACCGAGAGACGAAGACCGCTTTGCCTTCAGCGCGTCAATGTCAGCCTCAAGTGCGGCAATTTCCGCGCGGCGCTCGGCGATCTTGTCGTCCAGGCGCGCTGTGTCACGTCCGGAGGCCTCAAGCCGGTCTTTCTGATCCAGCAGATTGTCCAGCATGCGATTTGCCGACCGCAGGCGGCTTTCGGCAATCGACAAGGCCTGCTCGTCACTGCGGGTAAACTCTGCAGTTGGCTCGGACTGAACCTGCTCTGAGGTGCAGAGAAGGGGCGCTTCGGCAGGGGCCGGCGCTGGGGCCGGCGCGAAGTTAGGGCCAGGGGCAGCCGCCACCGGGCGGAGCTTGACGCCATTGCTACCCATGATCCACTCATCCGCCTCTGTGTTACAGCCTGCCGACACACAGGACAGGTCGGAGATCACATCCAGAACGATCTGGTGCGGGCCAACGGTGATGTGGGCGGCGACGAGGTCACCCGTGGCCGGATCCACCGCGCCTTCAACACCCGCACCGTGGCCGATAAAGCCGGTGTCAGAGCCTTGCAGGGGGTTTTCGAACCAGTCGGCGAGATATCCGGGAAGGGTGCTCGCGGCGAGCTCTCCGGTCGCGGACTCGATGATTGTGTCTTCCGTAATCGCCAGACAATATCCCATTACAGACGCACAATTGTTTTCTGCATCATAATAATCGAACTTGCCCTCGAAGGCGTATTCAAATGGCGCCACAGGCGCAACCTGCGCCATGGCCTGCCCAACCATCCCAAGGGTGGACACAGCTGCACCGACTTTCAGTAAATTCTTTAGCATATGGAAATCCCGATCTTTTGCGCCAAGATATATTGGCTGTTGACTTCATAACCTAGGATTTTTTACAATAATATATGTTTCTCCAATTAACGTTAATATCAATTGGTAAATTCGTGTAAGTGAAGAGATTTGTTTTATTTTGAGACAGGCCTGTTTCATTTTGAGACAAGGTGTTAAGCAATTCCCCTACCCGATTTACAAAGCCACCCGTTCGAAAGTCGAAAGACAGCACTTTGTCCGGCCCTTCAGGATCAATCAGGCAATCCCAAACCATCGCGCTTGAGGAAATTCCCCCACGGGGTGGCCTGCAGCGGGGCCTGCCGAAGCCACTCTGACGCGCCTTTAGACCCTTGACCGAAAGCCCGGGATTACGCTAGCGCATACCCCCATGGGGTATTGTAATGCGAAGTGAAACCAAGAACGCCGCCGGTCAACGCCTGTCTCGGATTGAGGGGCAGGTGCGGGGAATTTCCCGCATGATCTCGGAAGAGCGATACTGCATAGACGTGGTCCGCCAGATTCAGGCCGTCAAGGCGGCCCTGAGCGGCGTGGAACATCTTATTCTGGACGATCATCTCGACAGCTGTGTCGAAAAGGCCCTGAACGGTGACGACCTGTCTGCCCGCAAGGATAAGGTCAATGAGCTGGTGAGCGTCCTCGGAGGCCGTCGGAAATGAGACCTCTGAGATCTGGCGTCGCCTTGGTCGCGGCCCTCGGCACGGCTTGCAGCAGTGTTCCGGCAGATCATGGATTCGATGCGCTGGTCGATCAGACCCAGGCAGCGGGTCAGCCGCCCCTTGTCTGGCCCGGTGTCAGCCTCGATGAGGACACCGCCGCCGCCCGGGTCGACGCCCTGCTTGGTCGTCCACTGACGGAAGACACCGCGATTGAACTGGCCCTGCTCAGCAATCGAAGCCTCCGCGCACGATATTTCACGCTGCGCGCCGCCCTTGGCGACTATCGGAACGCGACGACACTACCCAACCCCTTTGTCTCCGCTCTGGTTCTGGAAGCCGAGGACGAGCCGGTGACCAATTTATCCTACGGTCTCGGTTTTGAGGTCCTCGACATCATTTTCCTTCCGCGGCGCATAAAGGCGGCGGGACTGGACCTTGATGCTGCTCAGGCTGAGACCGCCGCGTCCCTGATCGATTTCATGGGCGATGTCCGGGTGGCCTTCTATCAGGCCTTGGCGGCCGAACAGGGTGCAGCCCTGGCGGATCAGGCCCTCTTCGCCGCAGACACATCGGCCAAGGCGGCCATGGCGCTCCATATGGCCGGCAATCTGGCGGAGGTGGATCTCAACCGCGAAAAGCTGGGCGCGGCGGCCATGCGGCTTGAGGCGCTCAAGGCCAATGCGGCGCGCGCGGCAGCCCGTGAACGCCTGAATAGCCTGCTGGGACTTGACGCAGAGGCGGCGGCGGCATGGACCTTTGCGGGATACCTCGCAGCGGCTCCGGACACACCGCCGACAGGGTCGGTCCGCCCGGCTGACAGCCTGCACCTTCTGGCCAGCGATGCACGGATTGACGCGGCGGCGAGCCGCCTCGGGCTGGCCGCACTGTCCGCCCTGGTCGGCGATGTCGAATTAGAGCTCGAGCGGGAACGTGATGACGGTCACTGGGAACAAGGCCTGGGGATCGGGTTCGAATTGCCGATCTTCAATACCGGCGCGGGGGCCCGCCAGGCCGCAGCCGACCGGCTCAACGCGCTGATACAACAGCGCCAGGCTGATGGTGTCACACGGCGCGCGGAAAGCCGGCGTCTGATCCGCGAACTGGGTGCGGCACACGCGTCGGCGAAGCTTATGGAAAATGACCTCCTGCCCCTGACGCGTGACATTCTGCGCGGCACTGAACTCGATTACAATGCGATGCAGACCGGGGTGTTCGGCCTCGTCAGGGCGAGGCAGGACGAGCTTCTCGCAGAGCGGGATTACATCCGCGCCCTCGAGACCTACTGGGTTCTGCACGCCCGCTTCGATCAGATGGTCGCTGGCGGCTCCATAGGATCCGCACCGAACAGCCAGACCCGCCCTGTCTTAGAGGCCGTGGCAGAAGGAGACCATTGATGACGTCACGACGCGATGCGCTCAAGCTGGCCGGCCTCACCGCCGGCGCCGCGGCCCTTGGCAGCGCCAGTGCCCGTGCCGCACCATCTGCCAGCAGCCAGACCCATTCCACCACGGTCTCCCACGACCGGGGCCAGATCTACGCGCCCGGGCGCCCCGGCAGCGACTACCGGCCTGTAGACACCCCCGATGGCTCAACCCTGCCCTTCACTCTCAAAGACGGGGTAAAGGTCTTCCACCTGATTGCGGAAGAGGTGGACCATGAATTCGCCCCGGGGCTGACGGGTCGTTGCTGGGGCTATAATGGCCAGGTCCATGGCCCCACCATAGAGGCGGTCGAGGGGGACAGGGTCCGCATCTACGTCACCAATCGCCTGCCGGCGCCGACCACCGTTCACTGGCATGGCGTGATCCTGAACTCCGGCATGGATGGGGTTGGGGGCCTCAGCCAGCGAACCATCCAGCCGGGCGAAACCTTTATCCATGAATGGACTTTTCGCCAGTACGGGACTTTCACCTATCACGCCCACCATGATGAAATGACCCAGATGGCCATGGGGCTCATGGGCATGATTGTGGTTCACCCGCGCCGTCCGGCGGAACCGGTGCCCGACCGTGACTTTGCCCTGCTGCTGTCAACCTGGAAACTGCGCCCGGGGACCCGCCGCCCCGACCCCAATGAACCGACGGATTTTAATATCCTGACCCTCAATGCCAGAGCCTTTCCCGGCACCGCGCCGCTTGTCGCGCAGACAGGCCAGCGCGTCCGGATCCGCATCGGCAATCTGTCCGCCATGCACCATCACCCGATCCACCTCCACGGCTATGCGTTTGAAGAAATCATGACCGATGGCGGCCTGATTCCGAAATCGGCCCGCCGGCCGGAAACCACGACACTCGTTCCGGTGGGCGCAACCCGAACCATTGAATTTGTCGCCGACAATCCCGGGGACTGGGCCATGCATTGCCATATGACCCACCACGTCATGAACCAGATGGGTCATGGCATTCCAAACATGGTGGGCGTCGACCCCGCCGGCTTCGGGCCCCAAATGGCCTCTCTGGTGCCAGCTTATATGCCCATGGGGGAGGCGGGCATGGGGGACATGGGTGCTCATATTGGGGCCGGACACATGGCCGTGCCCGACAATTCAATTCCGATGGTCGGCGCTCGCGGACCTCATGATTACATGACGATGGGCGGCATGTTCACCCTCCTCAAGGTGCGCAACACGCTGACCTCCTATGCGGATCCGGGCTGGTATGATGACCCGGTTGGCATGGCACGCGCGGCCCGTCCGGAGGAACTGACCCGGGATGGCATCCAGGCCCTCCCCGCGGCCGGTCAGGCCGGGCACGCTGGCGATCATGGAACCCATGGGCATGGACGTCATGAACTATCTGACCCGGGCGGCACCCATCACGGCCATGGCGGTCACGGACCTCGCCACACGTCTCGCGGGACCGGCCATGACGGTCACCATGACCACTGAGGCCGTTCAGACCAGGGAGTCAGTATGAAATTTCTGCGGTGGAGCGTCCGGATCCATAAATGGGTCGCCCTGCTGGTTGGGATACAGATTGCGCTCTGGATCGCCGGCGGTCTGGTCATGAGCGCGATCCCGATCGAACGCGTCCGCGGTGAGCACAAGATTGCAGAACGTGCCCTGCCCTCCTTAGACCCCGAGAACCTCCTCCCACTTCGCGACGCAGCGTCCCGCGCCGGGCTTGACACCGTGAGCAGCGCCACGCTGGGCCACCTGCTGGACATGCCGGTCTGGCGGGTGTCGACAAGTGCTGAACAGATTGAAACGCTGAATGCGGTGACGGGTGAACGTCTCTCGCCAATCGATGAAACCCTCGCCCGGGCAGTGGCGCTCTGGGATTATGCCGAGACCTCTGACATTGCGCAGGTCAGCTGGATCGAGACACCTCCCTCCGAATATGGGCGCCCGGGTCCGGTCTGGCAGGTTAGGTTCGCGGATGGCGACCGCACAACGCTTTACATCGACCCGGGGCGTGCCGAAGTTCTGGCCCGCCGGTCAACCACGTGGCGGTTCTATGATTTTTTCTGGAAACTGCATGTTATGGACTATGATGATGGTGCGGATTTCAACCACCCGCTGCTGATCACTGCCGCCGGCGCTGCGGTCTTCGTGGCCCTGTCCGGCCTCATTCTCCTGATCATCAAGTTTCGTCGGAGCATCCTTGTCTTCAGGCAGAAGGTGAGCCCGCGACGGCCATCCTCTTAGCGGGCGGGTCCGCACCCCAGCGCCTCGTCCAGATCCCCCACCCGGAGCCCCCCGGCCGGCATGAGGGTCAAGCCAGCCCGCCGCTCGACCTCTGCCAGCGCGATCCTGTGATCACAGAAATCGGCCTCACGCGGGGTGTCCTGATCAAAGAAGAAAGCCGAGGCGGCCCCCGCGCGATTGGTGATCAGCTTCCAGTAGCCGGACGGAACGGCATGGACCTCACCAGCATTCTGAAGACCCGGCATGTCGCGTTCATACACCGGACCCGTGACGATCCAGATCTGGTTCTGATCATAGGCGACATCCCGGACCGCTTCCTCGAGCAAGCGCCAGGCGCCCTGATTGAGGTCGCTTCGCTGGGGCGTGATGTTCGAATAAATATTGGTGACTCGCCAGAAGGGCGTCCCCGCAAACGCCGCGAGCGGAGCCTGATGACCCCTATCATACCGCTCGGCGGAAAATGCCCCGCTATAATCGTCCTGACGGCCGCGACCCGCTTCCAGCGTTTCGGTCTCAGACAGAAACGGATCGGTTCGCCAGTCGCGGTTCAGGCCCTGTGACGTCCCGATCGTCTGAGACGTGACACGATAGGCCACCCAGTCCGCAAGCTTGGTCGTATTGTTCGCCGACAAGGCAAAGATCTCATAGATCACAAGGTCATTCGACTCCGGCACTCCGGAGGGGCACGCCCCTTTGTAACAGTGAACGATGTGGATGTCCTGCGCCATCGCAGGCGCCAGCGCAGCGAGTCCCAAAAACAGACTGATCGCCAGATGTCGCATGCGTCCCCCGATCTTTCCGATCACAGCGCCACAGCATCGCCCGCGCCGCCCACTTGCATCGTAAACTAGGTGCGTTCGACGGGCTGCGTCAAACATCGACGTCCCGCGCTCGAGACATTGGTAGGTGCCTGCCCCTTTTTCTGCTAGGCAAGAGAGCGCTCCCGGAGGAAGGACCCCTGGCATGATGGATCGCAGGCAGTTTCTTGCAGGCTCAAGCGCCCTGGTGGGCTTCCCCTTTGCTCAGGCCCAAACTCCTTCATCGTCTGTCCTGCGTCCACCGCGATTGCGACCCGGCGATACGATCGGTTTAATCGAACCGGCCTCCGCCACGTTTGACCCCTTCACCATCTCGCTAATTGAGGAAGCGCTGGCCAATCTCGGTCTAACCGCCAAACGGGCTCCGAATATTCTTGACCGGGACGGCTATTTTGCTGGCAGCGACCAGGCACGGGCCGAAGGCGTGAATGCCATGTTCGCCGATCCGGATGTCGCCGCCCTGTTAAGTGTCCGCGGCGGTTGGGGAGCCGCTCGGATTTTACCCTTTCTGGACTATGATCTGGTTCGCCGGTCACCCAAGGCCCTCATTGGCTACAGTGACATTACCGCCCTGCAACTGGCCCTTCATGCCCGGGCCCGGCTCATCAGCTTCCATGGACCGGTGGGCGTCTCCGCCTGGGGTGAGGACTCCCTGAGGACGTTCAAGCCGCTCCTCTTTGAGGGCGCGACTCCGACCTACATCAACCCTCTCGCTGAGGAAGACCGGCTGGTCCAGACAAGATGGCGCACGCAGACCCTAACCCCGGGCCGGGCGCAGGGTCGGCTTCTGGGTGGCAATCTGACCGTCTTGAGCACTTTGGTGGGAACGCCCTACCTGCCGTCTTTCGAGGGTGCCATCCTGTTCTTCGAGGACATCGGAGAAGCCGTTTACCGAGTTGACCGCATGTTAACGCAGCTTGGTCAGGCCGGGATTCTGGGACGCCTGTCCGGCATCATTGTCGGTCACTGTACTGACTGCGCCCCAAGCAGCACCTATGGCGGGTTTACCCTGAGCGAAGTCCTTGGCCATCACCTGAAGCCCCTGGGCGTGCCGGCCTATAGCGGGGCCTTTATTGGTCACCTGCGGGACCAGTTTACCCTTCCGCAGGGCGGGCTGATCGAAATGGATGCTGATCAGGGGTCCTTCAGGCTGCTGGAGCCCGCCGTCCTGTGATCCGGAGGGCCCTGAGCATCAGCCACGAAGTGTCCGGGTCTGATTCATGGCCTCTCGTCCATCAGAATGAAAAGATGGACCCGGCCATGCCCGGCCCGATTCTGGATCCTACATGGACACAGGCACACAAAGAAGGTCGGCTTCCGTGCTGCTTCCTCCCACCAGAACCCGGTGGATGCCGGGCTCCAAAACCCAGGACCGGCTAGCCTCAGACCAGTAAGCAAGGTCGGCATCCGGAACGAAAAAGTCGACGGTCCGGACCTCCGATGGGGCCAGCTCAACCCGGTCAAATCCACGCAGAAGTTTGAACGGGCGGTCGACCGTCGTTCCCGGAAAACCGATGTAAAGCTGCACCACTTCAGCCGCCACGACCGGCCCCTGATTGCTGAGGGAGACCTGGACCCGGAGCCCTCCCGGGACGCGGCGCGCCTTGAGCGCGCGATAGGCGAACCGGGTGTAAGACAGGCCATGCCCAAAGGGATAGGCCGCCGTGGCCTGCATCTTATCGAGCAAGGTGTACCCATGGAGCCCGCCATACTCGATCTCCTCGGCGTCCTTGTCGAAGAAGGGATAGGCGCTCTCATCATGAGCGACCGTGAAGGGCAGCTTGCCGGACGGGCTCACATCCCCGAAGAGCAGTTTGGCCAGGGCTGTGCCGCCCTCCATGCCGGCGTAAAAGGTCTGGAGGATCGCCGACGCGGAGTCTCCCCAGTCAGGCGACAGGATCGCCGAGCCGGATATGATCACAACAATGGTCTTCGGATTGGCCGCGGCGACGGCCCGAACCAGCGCGACCTGATCATCGGGTAATCTCAGCCGCTCCCGATCGCCGCCACGGTCCTGATTTGCCCCAAGGGCCCCTGCGGTGTCGGTCGCCTTCTCGCGTGCCTCGGACATGGCCGACATGAGCTGCATCAGGCCATCAGGGATCTTGGCTCCTTCACCAAACAGGGCTTTGGCACCAAGGTTGGAGGGGATCCACTCACCTTCTTCATCAGCGGTGGTACCGACCACGACGATGGCTGCGTCAAGACCCTGCGCCGCACGAGCCGCGGCTGCAGGATCGGTCTCGCTCCCGCTCAGCGTAAGGTCGGGATGACCAAGATAGGCCGCGAGCCCCTGAAGGGGTGTAATCACATAAGGCGGCGACACCTTCGATGATCCGTGATCCCCGGTATTTTCAAGCGCGGCGAGCCGACCAAAAACACCGATCCTGGCGGATTTCTGAAGCGGGAGCACACCCTGGTTCTTCAACAGAACAGCGGATTTTTCAGCCGCCTCCAGGGCAAGGGCACGATGGTTTTCACTCGCGACCAGCTCGGGGGGGTAGGTTTCCAGAGGGTCTTCGGCGCACGCAAAACGATAGGAGACCCTCAGGATCCGTCGGCAGGCCGTCTCAATGACGGAGGGTTCG
>CAJXMY010000029.1 GCA_913056435.1 uncultured Hyphomonadaceae bacterium
AAATTATGGCTGCACCTATCACAATAACCCCTGATTGGTACGGTAATGGCCCACAGACATATGATGCCATTATTGATGTTCGAAGTCCGGCGGAATATGAAATTGATCATATCCCTGGGGCCATCAATTTGCCTGTGCTTTCCAATGCTGAACGTGCCGAGATAGGTACAATCTATAAACAGCAATCCCCATTTTTGGCCCGCAAGCGAGGCGCCACCCTGATCAGCCGGAATATTGCCGTTCATCTGGATCATACATTAATAAATCGCCCTAGCGACTGGTCGCCATTGGTCTATTGCTGGCGTGGTGGCATGCGGTCTGGGGCGCTGGCCACCATTCTGGAACAGATCGGTTGGCGCGTTGCGGTTCTGGATGAGGGGTACAAGGCCTACAGGCGGGCAGTGGTGGATCTGCTGCATCCTGCGACATCGGCGCCCGGCGCTCTACCCTGGTCCTTCATTCTGCTCGACGGAAATACCGGGACCGCCAAAACCGCTCTGCTGCACAAGCTGGCCGCGCGCGGGATCCAGACCCTCGATCTTGAGGGGCTGGCGGCTCACCGGGGGTCGCTGTTCGGCGCGACGGCGCATGCGCAGCCGAGCCAGAAGGCGTTTGAGGGCGGGATCGCGCAAATCCTTACCGGGTTTGATGTCGGACTGCCGGTTTTGGTGGAGGCGGAGTCCAGCCGGATTGGGAGACTGTCCCTGCCGAAGGCGCTCTGGGCGGCTATGCGGGCTGCCCCCCGCCTGCGTCTGGTGTCAGAGCCCCAGGCCCGGGCCCGGTATCTGGTGAAGGCTTATGGTGACATTGCGTCGGATGCTCAGGCGCTCTGCAAGTTGGTGGACCGACTGCGACCCTACCAGCCGGCCCGGAGGATCAAGGCCTGGCTGGATATGGCGGTTCAGGGCGATGTGGAGTCCCTTGCCCGGGAGCTGATCGAGTTTCACTACGATCCGAAATATGGGCGCCAGCGTTCGGGATCGGGCCATAAGGTGCTGGAGATTGTGCGGCTGTCGGACTTGGGAGAGCCAGACCTTGCTCGGGCGACTGACCACATTTTCGACCGTGTGACCGCAATGGTTTGACGGCGCGAAGGCCACTGGACCTTGGTCGCCAATCAGGTCAGATATTCCGGCATGCGCCTGACCGCCCTGCTCCTCCTCATTGCCTTTACATTGTCTGGTTGTGTGACCGACCCGGCTCCTGTTCGCATGCCGAAGCCAGCCGAGCCGGCGGTCTATGGACCCGCAGACTGGATGGGCGAGACAGGCTCCGATGAGGGGGCTTATGCGGCGCTGCCCGGCTGGGACTTGGCCGCCCTTGACCCCGCTTTGGGGGCTATGCAGCTGTCTTGTGAGGCCTTTGTGACGCGTGACCCGGCCCTTCCCCTGTCTGATGCGGCGCCCTGGGCCGGCACACCGCGGGATTGGGAGCCGGTCTGTGCGGCCCTGCGCGCGGCCGCAGACGGGCCTGCCGGCCGGGCCGTGCTCGAGGCCCTGATGACACCACTCGAAATCCTCGACCCGTCGGGCGAAAGTCGGTTTACAGGATATTTCGAGCCGACCTACCCCGCGCGTCTGAGCCCCGTCCCTCCTTTCACCGAGCCGGTTCCGGCCCTTCCCAGCGATCATCTGGTTGAGGGGGGGCGGGTGCTGCAGCGGCTTCCGAACGGCCGAACCCGACCCTATCCCGACCGTGCGACCATTGTTCGGGCGGGGGTGAGGCCTCTGGCGTATGCCCGTCCAGCTGACGTTTTTTTTCTGCAGATTCAGGGGTCTGGCCGGCTTATCCTGCCAGACGGACGAACGCTGCGGGCCGTCTATGCCGGTCATAATGGGCATGCGTTCCAGTCGACCGCTAACTGGCTAATCCGTCGGGGCTGGCTGCCCCGGAGCCAGGCATCCATGACGGGAATCAAAACCTGGATGGCACGCGCATCAGACTCACGGATGCGTGAGGCCATGAACGCCAATCCCCGGTTCATTTTCTTCCGGCTTGAAGAGGAGGGCGATCCGGCATTGGGCCCTAAAGGGTCCATGGGTGTGCCGCTTACGCCATTGGGCTCCGTCGCGGTTGACCTGTCCTATCACGCTGAGGGTGTGCCACTTTTTGTCCAGACCGCCGCACCCGGTCTGGGGGGGGACTGGTCGGGCTTGCTGGTGGCCCAGGACCCCGGAAACGCCATTCGCGGGCCCGTTCGGGGGGATATCTATTTTGGGACCGGACCTGATGCCGGTTCGCGCGCCGATACGATGAATGCCCCGGGCCGGCTCTGGGTTTTGCTCCCGCGGCCGTTGGCGCGCCGTCTGATGCTGTCGGAAGGTCTGGCTTCAGCGCCTGCACTTGGTCTTCCGCCATTGGCACCCTAGATGCGGTTTATGACCAAAAACGGCCTCTCCGACGCGGACCTTCGTGCCTGGCGGGCAGCGACTCGGCACGTCCGCCCGCTGGGGGCTGGCCGTTCGGGAACGGTTCCGACGAGTGTCACGCCCATATCCAGCCCAGCGCCATCTGCCCCTGCCGCCGGGCCGCGCAGCAGTTCCAGGCCGGTGCAGGACCGTGGACACGAACGCAGGGTCCGCCGCGGTAAGATTGCCGTTTCGGCCAGGATCGATCTTCACGGATACAGCCAGGATGGTGCCTGGCGGGAACTGCCCGTCTTTCTGGCCCGGCAGCGGGCACTGGGTGCGCGATGTGTGATGGTGATCACGGGAAAGGGCCGCTCAGGCGAAGGTGTCCTGCGTCGGAACTTCCTGCGATGGCTGGACCTTCCGGAGGCTCAGAACCTGATTACCGGATATGCACCGGCGCATGCCCGTCATGGGGGTGGCGGGGCCTGGTACGTGTTTCTGAGAAAGGTTTGACACCCTCATAATCCGTAAAAAGGGGGCAGCCAGCAGGCCGCCCCCTCATACGCTACACACTCTACTGTGTGCCTCTTGGCATGATTCTTATTAAGAATTGGTGTTCGTGAACAGGCAAGGGCGAGGGTGAGTTCGTCCGGCTGCCTTAGCGGGATTCCGGATCATGCCCATCGTTGACACGGGCTCTCAGTTCCTTTCCAGGCCGAAAGAACGGCACAGATTTCGCGGCCACCTCGACCGGTTCTCCAGTTCTGGGGTTACGGCCTTTGCGGGCCTTTCTGTGGCGAACAGAGAAGGCGCCGAATCCCCGAAGCTCAACCCGGTTGCCCTGTGCGAGGGCTTCGGCGATCTCGTCCAGAACGGTGCCAACAATACGTTCGAGGTCCCGGCCCTCAAGGTCGGGATTCTCTTCAATAAGCTTGGCAACCAGATCGGATCGCAACATGTCTTTGTTCCTAAACGAAAAATGCGGCGGAAGCCAGAGCCCCCGCCGCAGTTTTCAAACTATTCACGTTTTCTCAAATATCAACAGCCCGGTTTTAGGCCTTATCTGATGCTTTTTTCGCTTTCTTGGCGGGCGCCTTTTTCTTCTCCGGAGCCTCGTCTGCTGCAGGCGTCTCGGTGTTGGCGAGGGCGGCGCCAAGAATGTCACCAAGAGACGCCCCGCTGTCTGCCGACCCATACTGGGCAACGGCCTCTTTCTCTTCCGAGATCTCGAGTGCCTTGATCGACACCGTTATGCGGCGGGAAGCCTTGTCCACGGTGGTGACCTTGGCGTCGACTTTGTCACCGACAGCAAAGCGCTCGGGGCGCTGTTCGCTGCGGTCGCGTGACAGATCAGACCGGCGGATGAAGGATTTGACGGCCGGGTCGCCAAACTCAACTTCGATACCACCCGAGGCGACGTCCGTGACGGTGCAGGTGACAACGGCACCGCGCCTGACGTCGTCATTGTCCCCGATCGGATCGCCGGACAGCTGTTTGATCCCGAGGGAAATACGTTCTTTCTCAATGTCCACATCGAGAACTTTGGCTTTCACCATATCGCCCTTGTTGAAGTTCTGGATCGCCTCCTCGCCCGAGGCGTCCCAGGAGATGTCATTGATGTGGACCATGCCGTCCAGTTCTGGTCCAAGACCAACAAACAGGCCGAATTCGGTGATGCCACGGATTTCGCCCTCGATCTCTGTGCCGGCCGGATGCTCAGCCATAAAGGCGGACCAGGGATTATCCTGGGTTTGCTTCAGGCCGAGAGAAATCCGGCGCTTGTCTGAATCAACATCGAGGACTTCGACAAGGACTTCCTGCGATGTGGAGACAATCTTGCCCGGATGGATATTTTTCTTGGTCCAGCTCATCTCGGACACGTGGATCAGGCCTTCGACACCGTCCTCCAGCTCGACGAAGGCACCATAATCGGTGATGTTCGTGACCTGGCCGGTCATTCGGGTCCCGATCATATATTTCGAGCCAATGTCGTCCCAGGGGTCTGTTTCCAGCTGTTTCATGCCGAGGGAAATGCGCTGTGTGTCCGGATTGATTTTGATGATCTGGACTTTCACCGTGTCGCCCACATTGACCACCTGACTCGGGTGATTCACCCGCTTCCAGCTCATGTCAGTGACGTGGAGGAGGCCGTCAATGCCGCCCAGATCCACAAAGGCGCCGTAATCGGTGATGTTCTTGACCACGCCATCGCGGACGTCGCCCTCACCCATATTGCCGACAATCTCGGCGCGTTGCTCTGCGCGGCTCTCTTCGAGAATTGCGCGACGAGACACGACAACATTTCCGCGGGCGCGGTCCATTTTGAGGACAGCGAAAGGCTGAACTTCATTCATCAGCGGGCCCACGTCGCGAACGGGCCGGATGTCGACCTGTGACCCCGGCAGAAACGCGCTGACGCCCCCAAGGTCCACGGTGAAGCCACCTTTGACCCGGCCAACAATGGCGCCCTTCACGGGCTCGTCCTTGTTGTGGCTGTCCTCAAGCTTCACCCAGCTCTCTTCGCGGCGGGCTTTGTCCCGCGACAGGACTGCATCCCCCATGAGGTTTTCGATGCGGTCGAGATAAACCTCGACAATATCACCGGGCTCGGGTTGCTTTTCTTCGAGCAGAAATTCCTTCACCGGAACGCGGCCTTCGGTTTTCAGGCCGACATCAAGGGTCAGATAATCGCCATTATTTGCGATAACGGTTGCGGGTACGACGCGGCCCTCCTGCAGGGTGGCGGCACCAGCGCTATCCTCGAACATGGCTGCAAAGTCTTCGGTCGAGGGATTCATTGAGTCTGTCATGGGGTCTCCAGTAGCGCAGATCAGATGGGGTTCACTGCCACGGACACCCTTGTCCGGGTCAGACATCTCTGCGTCGGGATAAGAATGACGGTGCACCACCTGGAATGGTGGGCATCGTCAGGGGGTCGGTCTGTTCAGGGACTCGACAACCTCTACGGCTTTATCCACAGCGGCGTCTATAGTCAGATCAGTTGTGTCGATCAAGCGTGCATCTGCGGCGCGCTGCATGGGGGCTTCGCTCCGTGAGCGGTCGCGGGCATCCCTTTCCCGGAGCTGGTCAAGCATGTCCTCGAGAGACAAGGGGTTTCCCTGATCCCGAAGTTCCCGCCAACGCCGTCCGGCACGCACATCGATGGCGGCATCGATCCAGAGCTTAATGTCGGCGGCCGGACACACGACGGTGCCAATATCTCTGCCGTCGAGCACGGCGCCGCCGGGCTGATGGGCAAAATCCCTTTGAGCCTGCAGCAGCGCGGCCCGGACTTTTGGAAATATCGCGATCTGTGATGCAGCGGCGCCGACCTCACCGCTTCGCAGATGCGGGTCATCCAGTCTCGCCCAGTCGAGCCCGGAGGCGAGTGCGGCCAGAGCCGCTTCATCGTCGAGGGAGACCCCCCTTTTCAGCGCCGCCAGACCGGTCGCCCTGTAAAGCAGGCCTGTGTCCAGATGCGGCAGACCGTAATGCACGGCCAGCCGGCGGGCGATGGTGCCTTTTCCGGAGGCGAGGGTTCCATCGATCGCAATAATCATGTTCTGCCGGGCGACAGGTTTGCACCCAGCGCCTGCATATCCTGAAAGAAATTGGGGTAGCTGGTGGCGATCATGCTGGCATCATCTATGGTGACGGGGTTTTGTGCCGCTGTGCCCATAATGAGGGCGCTCATGGCAATGCGGTGATCATGGCGGGTTTCGACGAGCCCCCCACCGGGGACGGCTCCGCCGCAGCCCTGGATGGTAAAGCCGTCGTCGGATTCCTCCACATCGACGCCGTTGCATCTCAGCATGGAGATGATGGCACTGATCCTGTCGGACTCCTTGACGCGAAGTTCCCGGGCGCCCGAGACACGGGTTTCACCGGATGCGAAGGCGGCCAGGACGGCCAGGATCGGAAATTCGTCAATCATGGATGGAACCAGAGCATCCGGAACGGCGATACCTGTCAGCTCACTGCTTTCGAAAGACATGTCGATCAGGCGTTCTCCGGCGGCCAGTCCGGTTTCTTCGGCTCCGATGCGGGCCCCCATCATCTCCAGCGCCCGGAACACGCCATCCCGGGTCGGGTTCGACATAACGCCTTCGGCGAGAAGCCCCCCCCGCGGTGACAGGATTGCGGCTGCAGCCAGGAAGGCCACCGACGACGGGTCGCCGGGGACGTCCGTGCGTTGAGCAATCAGGCTCTGGCCACCCTCGATCGACACGTTGCTGGCCGCGCCGTTCCGGGAAACGTCCACAGTCACGCCGAACCCGCGAAGCATTCGTTCGCTGTGGTCCCGGGTCTGGCGCGGCTCATGAATTTCGGTCACCCCCTCGGCCCGTAGGCCGGCCAGCAGCAGACACGACTTGACCTGAGCGGATGCGTGCGGCGGGGTGTAGGATATGGCCCTGAGCCTCGACGAGCCTTCTTCCGTCAGCGGCAGGCGGAGGCCCGGGCTGGCCTCGAAGCGCGCGCCCATCCGCTGGAGCGGTTCAATCACACGCGCCATGGGGCGAGACGACAGGCTTTCGTCGCCGACCAGGGTGGCTTTGATAGGATAGCCGGCAATGGCACCCATGATCAGGCGTGACCCGGTTCCCGAATTGCCGAAGTCCAGATCCTGGGCGGGGGACCGAAGCCCCTTTTTTCCGACCCCGGTGACGATCCACTGGCCTGCGGTGTCCTGATCGATGTCGGCGCCCAGTGCGGCCATGGCACTGGCGGTGTTGCGGACATCGTCGCCCTCCAGCAGCCCCGAAATTTCAGACCGGCCTTCAGCCAGAGCCGCGAGGATCAGGGCCCGATGGGAACAGGATTTGTCACCAGGGGCTTTCAGGGTGCCCCGAATGTCCGATACAGGCGTGGATGTCCAGCGCATTGCTGAAGGGCTCCCCTGAGGCTGAAGTCAAAAAGCGCTTTGACAGGGACCGGCGTTTCTGGCAAGCGCGCGTGCAGTCTAATTTCAGCAAGGAATATTTGGTATGGCGGATCCAGAACTGGGCACCAAGCAGGTCTGCCCCGAGTGTGAGGCGAAATTTTACGATCTGAACAAGCGCCCCGCGACCTGTCCCAAATGTGGTCACAGCTTCGACCCGGCGGATGAGACGGTTCAAGCCGCCCGTACGAAGGTGCGGACCAAGGCGGCACAGGAAGCGGTTCCCGAGGATGATGACGAGGACGACGACGAGGAAGAAGAGGCTCTGGCGGCAAAGAACACCCTCGATGATGAGGATGACGATGCCGGCGAAGAAGAGGCGCGCGAGCTTGGTGGGGACGAGGATGAGGTCCCGATCGATATGAGCTCGACCGGAGACGGGGATGATGAGGCGGCCCCCGGAAAGGTGCCGGCCGGCTTCTCCGAGGAGGGCGTGGACGACGATCAGGATGACGAGCTCCTCGACGATGACGAGGATGAGTTCGATCTCGGCGATGATGATATCGACATTGATGACGACAATGAGCTGGGCGAGCCCGATGCCGATGACATCGATCCGGATGAAGAGGATGACAATTAAGGCTTGATTGTCGTTTGGGGAGAACGTATCTCGCCTATTCCCAGTTAAAAGGGGCCATAGCTCAGTTGGGAGAGCGCTTGCATGGCATGCAAGAGGTCGTCGGTTCGATTCCGTCTGGCTCCACCAGGATTTTCTGTTTTATGTCCCGCTCTTGATCTGATTCGAGGCAGATCCCACATCCTTGGTGCATACACCACTCCGCGGGTTGCCAGGACGGGACCCTTTGGGAGTGTCTTGAGCCTGTCTTTGGAAGAAGGAGCACGTGATGGAGAGGACAACAGAGAAGCTGGGCATTCAGTTTGATCCGCGCCGGCTGGCCTATATCCGGGCCATTGAGCTGGCCGAGTTCGAAAACTTGCCCCATGAAGCCCGCGCAGCGGTGTCAGATCCGGCCGCGCTTTACGTCCTGACCAGCGCAGAGGGTGAAAAACTCGCCATCATTGAGGGGCGCGAGCAGGCCTTTGCGGCCGCAGCGGCCCACCAGTTGGTGCCCATGAGCGTGCATTAACCTTATAGAATGGCCGGAATCACCCGGTCCGGGGGTTTGTGACCATCGGCAAAAGTCTTGATGTTGATGATCACCTTTTCGCCCATTTCGACGCGCCCCTCCAGTGTGGCCGATCCCATGTGGGGCAACAGGATCACATTCGGCAATCCCACAAGGTCGGGATTCACCTTGGGCTCTCTCTCAAACACGTCGAGCCCCGCCCCCGCAAGTTGACCGGCCCTCAGGGCCCGGGCCAGCGCGGCCTCGTCAATGACTTCGCCCCGGGCGGTGTTGATGATGAAGGCATCCGGCTTCATGAGCTGCAGCCGCCTGGCGTTCAGGAGGTGAAAGGTGGCAGGCGTGTGCGGGCAATGAACCGAAACAATATCCATTCGGGCCAGCATCTGATCGAGGCTGTCCCAGTAGGTGGCCTCCAATTGTTCCTCAAAATTGCGGGCAACAGGCTTGCGGTTGTGATAGTGGATCTGGAGCCCAAACGCCTTTGCGCGCCGGGCGACGGCCTGACCGATGCGGCCCATCCCGATAATGCCCAGTCTTTTTCCGGTGAGCCGGCGGCCCATCATCCAGGTTGGAGACCAGCCATCGAAGTGTCCCTGTGCCATCAATTCAATGCCCTCGTGCAGACGACGCGGGACAGCGAGGATGAGCGCCAAGGTCGCATCCGCCGTGTCGTCGGTCAGCACGCCCGGCGTATTGGTCACAGTAATGCCGCGCTGGACCGCGGTTTGGACATCAATATTGTCCACTCCGGCACCAAACTGAGCGATCAGACGCAGCGAATCGCCCGCCCGGGCAAGGATCCGGCCGTCGATCTGGTCGGTCACCGTTGACACCAGAACGTCGGCTCTTGCGACCGCGTCTGCCAGCTCGGCCTCGGTCAGTGCCGTGTCCGTCTCGTTGAGTTCCGTGTCGAACAACTCTTTCAGTCGGAGTTCGACCGGGCCTGGAAGACGGCGGGTGACCACGACTTTGAGACGTTTTGCGGGCATCTGGGTTCCTTTTCTCTTCCGACTAGCAGACAGAAGGGCACACGCCAATCCGGGACTTTACCGTCGATTCACCACAATCGGGCAACTTCCGGCCATGCTGAGGGCGTGTACTTCTTTTCTGCTGCTTGCGGTAGGGTTAATTTCCGTTTCTGTGCCGCTGGCCGGACCGGCTCGTGCGGAAGACCCCGCCGAGGCGCCGCAGATCAGTCGATTTTCCGGCAAAGCTGTTCCGCGGTTTGCGTCCCTGCGCTATTCCGCTGTGCATGGACGCCGGGGCCCCGGTCTGGACCACCCGATCATCTGGCGCTACGAGCGCGAGGGCCTGCCCGTCCTCATTGTACGTGAGACCACCGGCTGGCGGCGCATTCGGGATGTTTCCGGCGACGAGGTCTGGGTCGGCGCCCGCATGCTGTCGGAGGACGCCACCGCTCTGGTTGCGGAGGAGACCACCCTGCGCAGCCGCCCGTTCGAACAAAGCCGGGCTCTGGCCCGGCTGGAGGCGGACGTTCTTGTTCGCGTCGACACCTGTGCGGATGGCTGGTGCAAGGTTGAGGTCGGCAAAACTCGGGGACAGGTCAGACAAACGGCGCTGTGGGGCGCGACCCCTCACCCTGATAAAGAGGCAGAACAAAGGCTTGCCGCGCTTTCCGGCAACCGTTAACACGCACGCAGTTTGCTCTCTGAGCGTCGGAAAGACAGGCCCTCCCATGACAACACCGACCGAATTTCACACCCCTCAATCCTCCTATTCGCACGAGGACCTTCTCAGATCCGGCCATGGTGACCTGTTCGGTCCCGGCAATGCTCAGCTGCCAACCCCGCCCATGCTGATGATGGATCGGATCACCGAGATCTCCATGGATGGTGGCGCTTTTGGCAAGGGGCACGTGATTGGTGAATTCGATATTCATCCCGACCTGTGGTTCTTCCAGTGCCATTTCCCGGGGGATCCGGTCATGCCGGGATGCCTGGGCCTGGATGCCATGTGGCAGGCCGTTGGCTATTGGCTTGGCTGGTCAGGCTCGCCCGGTAAGGGCCGCGCCCTCGGCGTTGGCGAGGTGAAGTTTACAGGTCAGATTACACCGGACACGAAGCTGGTCCGCTACGAGATTGATATGAAGAAGGTCAAGCGCGGGCGTCTGGTTCTGGGCATTGCCGATGGCCGTGTTTTTGTCGACGAGCGCCGGGTTTACACCGCGCAGGACATGAAAGTCGGTCTGTTCAAGCCCGAAGAACTCTAAATCAACTGACCAGGGAGCCGCTGATGGCCGATTTTGGAAATATGCCAGTTGGAACGCTGATGGCTGGCAAGCGGGGCCTGGTCATGGGTGTCGCCAACAAGAACTCGATTGCCTGGGGCATCTCCCAGCAATTAGCGGCACAGGGGGCCGAACTGGCATTCACCTATCAGGGTGAGGCTCTGGAGCGTCGCGTCCGGCCTCTGGTCGAAAGCATTGGGATGGACTTCATGGTTCCCGCCGATGTTACCGACGATGCAGAGATGGACGCCGCATTTTCGGAAATTTCCAAAAAGTGGGGCAAGATTGATTTTCTGGTCCACGCGATCGCATTTGCTGGCAAGGACGAGCTCCAGGGGTCCATGGTGGCGAATACGACCCGGGAAGGGTTCCGCCGGGCCATGGATATTTCGGTCTTCAGCTTCATAGACGCGGCGCGCCGGGCCAGCCAGATCATGCCTGACGGCGGCGCCATGGTGACCATGACCTATCTTGGCGCGGAGAGAACCGTTCCGTCCTACAATGTGATGGGCGTGGCCAAGGCCGGGCTGGAGGCATCAACCCGCTATGCCGCGCGGGATCTGGGGCCAATGGGCATTCGGGTGAACGCGATTTCTGCGGGCCCGATGCGCACGCTGGCTATGGCGGGAATACGGGGCGGGAAGAGCCTTATGAGCACGGGTCGGGACTGGTCCCTGCTCAAGGAGGACACCAGTATGGAAGGGGTTGCCGGGTGCGCCCTCTACCTGTTGTCGCCGCTTGGCCAGTCCATTGCCGGTGAAGTCATTCATGTTGATGCCGGGTTCCACGCCGTTGGTGTTCCCGACCTTTCGGATGGTGATGAAGGGGGGGCCTGAGACCCACCAGCCCCTGGGCGCTTTTCCGACCTATCCGGTAGAGGATATGCGGGCTCGGGCCCGTGCGTTTCACGAGAGCCTTCAGACGCGCCGGTCGGTGAGAAGTTTCTCCGATCGCCCTGTTCCTCAGGACCTCATTGCAGAATGTGTCAGGGCTGCGGGGACAGCGCCATCCGGCGCAAATCATCAGCCCTGGTTCTTCGCCTGTGTCGGGTCCCCCACCCTGAAGACCTCTATAAGGCAGGCTGCCGAAGCGGAGGAGCGGGCCTTTTATGAGCGCCGGGCAGGTCAGGAGTGGCTGGATGCTCTTAGTCCAATCGGGACGGACGCCGACAAGCCCTATATGGACATTGCTCCGTGGCTCATTTGCATTTTCGCGCAGCGTCGTGGGGGTGTCAGCCCGGGCGAGGACCGGAAAAATTACTATATTTCGGAAAGTGTCGGGATCGCGACAGGCCTGTTGATCGCGGCGTGTCATCAGGCCGGGCTTGCGACTCTGGTCCACACGCCGAACCCCATGCGATTTCTGAATGAGTTGTGTGGTCGGCCGAAATCCGAGAAGCCATTCCTTATTCTGGTGGCCGGTTATCCGGCGGATGACGCTCTGGTCCCGAAGCACGCGCTTCTGAAGAAGCCACTTCCGGACATTGCCAGCTTTCTTTAGACGCGAAGTCGGCCTTCCTGGTCCAGCCGCGCCAGAATAGGCGCCAGCATCCGGTTGATGGCCTCGTCGCTGGCCTGGATCTGGCCATAGGCCGGCAGACCCTCGTCAGCGATAACGAGGTCGGCCTCGAACATCACCGGATAGGTGTGCCGATAATGGCTGGCCCGGACGGATCCGAGATACTGGCGCAGGACGCTGTCCACACTGCGGCCGCGCTCAAGAACGTCGCGCCGCATCCGGCGGGCGAGTCGGAGATCGTCCGGCGTGTCGACATAGACCGACAGATCGACCAGAGGCCGAAGCTCCGGGATTGAGAGCACGTGGATTCCCTCAACAACAAGAATATTGGTCGGTTCAATGCGGAGTGTCCGGTCGGGAACGCGGTCGTGGAGGTCGTAATTGTAAATGGGCTGTTCGATGGGGTGACCCGATTTCAGCGCCGAGAGCTGCCGGGCCATCAGGGCCGTATCCTTGCTGGCCGGATCATCATAATTGACCTGATCTATCACGGTCTGGCGTGCCGCAGCGTCTGCCACATCGCCATAATGAGAGATCGGCCAGTAATAGCCATCCTCATTGAAAATGGTCACTCCGGCGGCCGCGCACCTTTCTTTCAACGCTGCGGCAATGGTCGATTTCCCCGACCCGGAGCCGCCCGTTATGGCGATGATAAAAGGGGTCAAGAGGGGGGGTCGTCTTTGGCGTCGAGGGGGACGGCATAGAGTTCCAGGCGGTGGTCAACCAGCCGGTAGCCAAGCTTTCGGGCAATCTCTTCCTGAAGGCGTTCGATCTCTTCGTTCTGGAACTCGATGACCTGGCCCGTTTTCACGTCGATCAGGTGGTCGTGGTGCTCGTCGGGAACCTCTTCATAACGCGCCCGGCCATCTCCAAAGTCATGGCTTTCAATGATGCCGGCCTCTTCGAACAGCTTGACCGTCCGGTAGACGGTTGCCAGCGAGATTGAGGTATCCACCGCGTTTGCACGCTTGTGCAGCTCTTCCGCGTCGGGATGATCATCCGCCATCGACAGGACCCGGGCAATGGTCCTGCGCTGATCCGTCATGCGCAGGCCTTTTTCGGCGCAAAGGCGTTCCAACCGTTCCATGGCGTCTAAATGCCCTGTTTGGTCATGGCTGTCTAGCGATGTTGCGGGTGAATTGAAGTGCGTCGCCGTCGGGACCCTCCGTGCGCCGATAATAGGCCTTTCTGCACCCGGTCTGCTCAAATCCGAGCATCTTATACAGCCGGATGGCCGCATCATTTTCAGCCGCCACCTCCAGATGCACCACGTCCGATGTCATTTGGCGCAGGTCCTCCAGCGCATGGTCAAGGAGCCTGCGGGCATGGCCCTGACGGAGATGGCGGGGATGTGAGCACAGCGTGAGCAGCTCGGCTTCGGGGGGCATATGCTGAAACACCGCCATGCAGACCAGCTGTTGAAGGTCAAAGGTCCCATAGGCGATACCGGTCCCGCCAGACAGGAGGTCGGAAAAATAGGCTTTGGGCCAGGCGCCGTCCCCGGGAAAGCCGAGGGCGTGAAGGGCGGCCATGTCCTCGCTCTGGTCGGGGGTCAGGCGGTGAATCGGCATCACGTCGGAAGAACGGCGTCCGGGGCCCGGGCATAGTTTGGCCGCGGCCGGTGCAGCGCCGGATCACGCTCTGCAGCCAGCGCCGCCGCGCGGGCGGCCGTGGGCCGTGCGGGATACACGGGCAGGTCGGCGGCTTTCTCCTGCAGGGCGGTGGCCTCACCGAAAAGCCGGTGAGGCCTTGCGAGAAGTTCCTCATGCAGGGTCTGGATATGGCACTCTTCCGGGTCGGTTGTGGCCGTCCCTGAACGGAACCTTTGCACCCAGTAGGTGATGTCGGGCGGGCGTTTCTGCGCGGGGAGCAGCACCATGGCCGATCCCTGCTGGCCGGGAGGCAGGCTGGCTTCAAGACTGGTGATGCCAAGGCAGGGTTTATCCAGGGCGAGGGCGAGACCCCGGGCGAAAGCAACGCCCAGTCGAATGCCGGTGAAGCTCCCTGGCCCTGTGACCACGGCAATCCGGTCGATCTGTCCGGGTTCGATACCGGCATCGGCCCAGACGGACCGGACGAGCGCGGGGAGTGTCACATCCTGGCCACGGGCGTCGGGGTCCTGTTTCTGGCCCAGTGCCAGATTGTTCTCCATGAGGACGACATCGCATCCCTGTCCGGCCGTGTTGATTCCAAGGATGAGCATGGTCTCAGCTCACAGGATCCGGCAGGCGGCGTCAAAGGCCAGACGCGGGCTGCGCTCGAAGAGTCCCGACTCGTCGCCATAGCCCAGATTGCACAGCCAGTTCGAGCGCCAGCGCTGCGTTTCGGGATCATGGCTGAAGAATTCCTGATCGACGCCGGCATTGTCAAAACCCGACATCGGCCCGCAATCCAGCCCAAGGGCCCGGGCCGCGAGCATCAGATAGGCTCCGGACAGGGTGCCGTTGCGAAAGGCCGTGGTTTCCCTGTGCGCCAGTTCTGAAAACCAGTCCTTGGCCTCGGGATTATGGGGGAAAAGGTCTGGCAGTTTCTCATGGAACTCCAGATCGTGGGCGATGATCACCACCCAGGGGGCGGCCAGAGTCTTCTCCCGGTTGCCCTCCATCAGGTGAGGGCACAAGCGCTCCTTGGCCTCCGGCGAGTGCAGGAAGACGAACCGGGCCGGCGAGCAGTTTGCGCTGGTCGGTCCCATCTTGGCCAGATCATAGGTGGCCCGGATCAGGGTTTCGGGGACGGGGCGATCCGCCCAGAAATTGTGGCTGCGG
>CAJXMY010000030.1 GCA_913056435.1 uncultured Hyphomonadaceae bacterium
CAAAACCTTGTCCGGCGGTCAGACGCGTCGGGCTGCACTCGCCAGGGCTTTCGCAGAAGATCCCGACATCCTGCTTCTGGATGAACCAACCAACCATCTTGATATCACCATGATTGAGAGGCTCGAACAACGACTCACTCAATTCGGTGGCGCCGTGCTCCTCGTCAGCCATGATCGCTACTTCATGGAATCAATTACCACCAACACACTCTGGCTACGAGACGGCGCCGTTCTCAAATCGCCTCGGGGCTATGGTGATTTTGACCGATGGGCCGGCGAAATCGAGCGCGCAGAAGAACAGCAGCTGGCGAAAATGAAAACCCAGCTCAAGGCAGAACAACACTGGCTGGCCCGAGGGGTTACAGCGCGGCGCAAACGAAATATGGGGCGCCTCTCTCGGCTCAAAGACATGCGCGCTGAGCATGCGCGGCGTCAGGCCGCTCTGATGACGGCCCATAACACTGCCGATCTTGATGTTCAGCTGGGCTTCAGTCAGTCCCGAAAAGTTCTTGAATCCCATGGCATGACCAAAGCCTTTTCAGACACTCCGGTCGTGTGTGACCTCAACCTGAAAGTTTTGCGGGGCGATCGAATTGGGATTATCGGGCCGAATGGCGCGGGGAAGTCGACACTTATCCGCCTTTTGTTCGGCGACATTGAACCTGATCGCGGAACGGTTAAACGCAATTCAGCCCTCAAGGTTACCTATCTGGATCAAACGCGCTCAACACTCAGTGGGGTGGAGACGCTCTGGGACGCTTTGGCTCCAAATGGCGGTGACAGTTTGACAGTGCAGGGAAAAAGTCGCCATGTTGCGGCGTATGCCAAAGACTTCCTGTTTAAAGCTGAACAGCTTCGTCAACCTGTTTCTGCCTTGTCGGGCGGCGAGCGTAACCGTCTGACACTGGCAATCGCCCTGGCGACCGCAACCGACGTACTGGTCCTCGATGAGCCGACAAACGATCTGGATATCCAGACCCTTGATCTTCTCGAAGAGATGTTGCTGGGGTTTTCGGGAACCCTGCTTCTTGTCAGCCATGACCGCGCATTTCTCGATGCTACGGTGACATCCTGCCTCGTCCCAGTGGGCAAGGGTCAGTGGGTTCGTACCGCCGGAGGATGGAGCGATTCCCGAACGCAAGTTACCTCATCTGCAATGCCCGCTGAAACACCTGCCCCCAGATCAGGCAAACCGAAATCACAGCTCCGCCCACCCCGGTCTCCCAATAAACTCAGTTTTAAAGATGTTCATCGCCTAAAAGAAGTTGAGGCCATAATTCCAAAGCTTGAGCAGAAGATTGACGCCTTGGAACTGGCTCTTGCAGACGCAGATCTATACCAGAGAGATCCCGGCGCCTTCCGTGAATTGAGCCAAGACCTGCAAGACACTAAGGACCAGCTTGATCAAGCCGAGGAAGACTGGCTGGAAATCGAAGAGAAACGCACCGCACTTAACGGCTAACACTGTGTCCCAGATGAAGTTGGCGTTCCATCAGTCAGCAGAACTGGGCTTGCGTCCCTGGGTTGGTTTGCGTCCCCGCGAAAGTGTCCGATTAGGCTTGGGGCCACCGCGGCCGATAAAGGAACGCCCCTTGCGAACCAGCTTGCCCTCGTCGTCACGCAAGCGACGTGGGCGATTAGGGAGCGATGCAGAAATCAGGTCGGCCCGTTCCTTGGCTTTGAGTTTCCGCCATTGGCCCTCCGGCAGGTCGCCGAGACGCAGCGGCCCAATGCGCACCCGTTGAAGGTCTACGACGTCAAGATCAACCAGCTGACACATACGCCGGATCTGGCGCTTCCGTCCCTCCTTCAGGATGAACCGGAGGGTCGACCCCTCAATGATATCCACCTTGGCCGGTTTCAATCTCCGATCATCAAGGCGCAGACCGTTGCGCAGGAGGGTCAGCTTGCCCGCTGTGATGTGGCCCGAAACGGTCACAACATATTCCTTTTCCAGACTGTGCTGAGGGCCAATGATCGCTTTGGCCAGAACCCCATCATCTGACAGAAGCAAAAGCCCCCGACTGTCCTGATCTAGCCGCCCAAGAGGGGCGAGAAGATCATTGCGCCCGGGTCCTGAGTTCCCATCAACCGCCGCATTCGCTCTCAGTAGACGAACAGCCGGGACCTGATTTCCCTCCGGCTGGGCCGAGACATACCCAACCGGTTTGTTCAAAACCGCTGTAAATTTCTCTGCCAGCTGGTCCTGCGCCCCCTCAGTTAGGGTCAAGGTCTGACCTGGCTCAATCTTGTGACCCGGCGCGTCAATGGGGTCCCCCTCGACGCAGACCCCACCCCCCAAAATCAGCGCTTCCGCCTCCCGCCGGGAGCAAAGACCCAGTTCGGCCATCCACTTGTTCACGCGGACCGGCGCATTGCCCTTATAGACGTAGGGTTTCGACATGGGGGCGGAGTGAACGATCCGGGCAGCAACGTCAATGTCTGTCTGTGCCTCAAAACGATCAACCACAGCAGGATATCGTCGGATCAGGGCCCACTCGTCCCAGCCTTGAGAGTCGATATCATCACGGGCCAGGGCGTGCCTGATCAGGTTCAATTTCGTGACAGGCGCGGCATTTCTGACTGACACGTCTGCACAACACTCTATTCCCCTTTGCCCCGACTCCCTGCTAAAGGAGCAGCATGAAGTCTGCTATTGTTGTATTTCCCGGATCAAATTGTGATCGAGACGCGCAAGTCGCTTTGTCCGAAGTGACCGGATATGAACCAGAAATGATCTGGCACAAATCGGGAGCACTGCCCGACGACCTTGATCTCGTCATGGTCCCCGGCGGCTTTTCCTATGGCGATTATTTACGATGCGGCGCTATGGCGGCAAATTCGCCCATCATTGCCAGCCTTCGACGACATGCCGAGCGGGGCGGCTATATTTTGGGAGTGTGCAATGGGTTTCAGGTTCTGTGCGAAACCGGACTGCTTCCCGGAGCCCTGATCCGAAATGCAAGCCTGCACTTTGCCTGCAAGCCCCAAACCCTTGAAGTTTGTGAGCCGGAAACCGCTTTCACGCGGGCGTATGGAAAAACGGCCAATATCACGATCCCAATCGCGCACCATGATGGGAACTATGTTGCAGATGAGACCGCTTTGGACCGGCTAGAGGGGGAAGGACAGGTCGCTTTTCGTTATGTCGGAAACCCGAATGGATCAGCGCGTGATATTGCAGGCGTTCTGAGTGAGAATGGCCGGATTCTTGGCATGATGCCGCATCCCGAACGCGCCATTGGCCCGCACGAGGGCGGCGACCATGGCCGGGCCCTATTCCAAAGCCTCATTGCCTCGATTTAAAGCAGGATGGCAGGGACGAGGCGGCTCAAAACGTAAACATCAGCCGTCGAAACAGACCCTGCCCTCAGAATGTTACCCCGGCTCTGGCGAATCTCCAAAACAAAGGTTAAAGCGCGAGGATGACCGACTCATCCGCTCTGCTCACACCGCTTCTCGCCCCGCAGGACCAGATCAGCGCCGCTGATCACGGCATTAATGCGGAAGAATGGCAGCGCCTTACCAACAGGCTTGGCCGGGTCCCGAACCTTGTGGAACTGGGGATCTACTCGGTCATGTGGTCCGAGCATTGCTCGTACAAGTCTTCCCGCCGGCATTTGTCAAAGTTCCCGACACACAATGAAAGGGTCATTCAGGGCCCTGGCGAAAACGCCGGCGTTATTGATATTGGGGACGGCCAAGCGGCCATCTTCAAAATGGAAAGTCATAATCACCCCTCCTATATCGAGCCCTATCAGGGTGCAGCCACGGGCGTAGGCGGTATTCTGAGGGATGTCTTCACCATGGGGGCTCGTCCGATCGCCCTGGTCAACGCGTTGCGCTTTGGATCGCCTGACCATCCCAAGACGCGCAGCCTGGTGGCGGGTGTCGTCGCAGGCATTGGCGGCTATGGTAATTGCGTTGGCGTTCCGACTGTGGCTGGAGAAACGGAATTCGACGAGGGCTATAATGGAAATATCCTTGTGAACGCCATGGCCGTCGGATTGGCCGATCAGGACAAGATCTTCTACGCAAGGGGAGCAACGCCGGGAAATCCGATCTTTTATGTTGGCTCGAAAACCGGCCGAGACGGTATTCATGGGGCCACCATGGCCAGTGCGGAGTTTTCAGAAGGCGAGGAGGATAACCGCCCGACGGTTCAGGTGGGCGATCCGTTTACGGAAAAACTGCTTATCGAGGCCTGCTTGGAGCTGATGGCCACAGATGCCATTCAAGCCATTCAGGACATGGGGGCTGCTGGTCTAACCTCCTCAAGTGTCGAGATGGCCGACAAAGGCGGAATCGGCATTGATATGGACCTCGATAAGGTACCCCAACGCGAAGAAGGCATGAGCGCATACGAGATCATGCTGTCCGAGAGTCAGGAACGCATGCTGATGGTCCTCAAGCCTGGTAAGGTCGAGACAGCCAAGGCAATTTTCGATAAATATGATCTGGATGCCGAAGTTATCGGTATGACAACTGACACCGGCCATATGGTTTTGCGTCAACTGGGTGAGGTCGTTTGCGATATTCCAGTAGCGCCGCTGGCTGAAGATGCCCCGAACTATGATCGCCCCTGGCTTGCACCTCCCGCCCGCAAGCCTCTTGATTCCTCGACTCCGGCTCGTGAACAGGACGCGCTCAAAATCCTTCTGACGCTACTGTCCTGCCCCGATATGGCCTCAAAACGCTGGATCTGGGAACAATACGATCGCCACGTCATGGGCGATACACTGGAGTCCTCCCAATCCCTTGGGGACGCCGCATTGGTAAGAGTTCATGGCACCTCGAAAGCACTTGCCATCAGCTCCGATTGCACCCCGCGATATGTGCTCGCGGACCCCTATGAAGGCGGGAAACAAGCTGTCGCGGAGAGCTATCGTAATATTTCCGCAGTCGGGGCAACACCTGTGGCAATTACCGACAATTTGAACTTCGGTAACCCGGAAAATCCAGCCACAATGGGCTATATCGTAAAGGCAATCGAGGGGATGGCAGAAGCCTGTCGAGTTTTGGATTATCCCGTGGTCTCCGGTAATGTCAGCCTGTACAATGAAACAGATGGTCAGGCCATTCCACCCACACCCGTTGTCGGCGGCGTGGGATTATTGGATGATTTCCGACGCGCCACCGGACTTGGCCAAGCGCAGAGTGGTGACACTCTGATCCTGTTGGGGACGACCGCGGGTCATTTGGGAGCGAGCTTATTTGCCCGTCACATCCTTGGTCTGTCCCCCAAAGATATGGGCCCACCACCTCCGATAGATCTGGCGCGTGAGAAAGAAATCTCCGACACGGTTCGCTCACTTGTTCTCAATGGCCTTGTTCATGCCGTGCATGATCTCAGCGACGGTGGTCTGGCCTGCGCGGCAGCCGAGATGGCGTTGACAAGCGATCTCGGTCTCGACCTCGGGGACCAAAGTCTGAAAAACCTGTTTTCAGAAGATCAGGCGCGCTTCATTGTCGCTGCGAATGATGATCAGCTGTCCAGATGGCCCAAAGGACTCAGTGTTGAAATGATAGGGACCTTTGGGGAACCATCTGGAATGCTATCAGTTAATGGAGAAGTCTTGCCTTTGGAGAAGCTTCGCAAGGCACATGAGGACTGGATGCCGAATTATATGGCATCGGTCGCAACAGAGTAAGGTACGGCAGATGGAACGAAGCCATGAAACACAGTCATCGGGTGCCTGCCGGACCTCCTCTCCGCCGACCCACAGCAGCGTCATAATGGAGCATTTGACATCGCTGTCACCAGAGCCTAAACACCGCCTTCGAGAAGGTCGCTCATGCTGATTTTGATCAAATTCGGTTGCAGTTCTCCTTCTGGGTGCCTTAGAGGCGCGCCCAATTTACCTGCTATCCCTCGCACCGGACCAAGATATGGCTGAGTTTCTTCCCGTCGCTTCTTTCGACATCGTCATATTTGGTGGCACCGGGGACCTCGCGCAACGCAAGCTCCTGCCAGCTCTTTTTCATCGTTGGAAGGATGGCCAAATTCCAGCGACCAGCCGGATCATTGGATCTGCCCGATCAGCCCTAACAAGAGCGGAGTATGTCGAATTTGCTGCCGCAGCATGTGAGAAGGCGTCTTCAGTTGCCGAATGGAGTGGCGAGGCATGGGCGGAATTCGCCTGTTTGCTCGACTACCAGACACTGGATGCCACCGCCGAAAATGCAGATTGGGATGGTCTCCGGGAAAAACTTGATACGCCAAACGACATTGGCATTTTCTACTTGGCGACCGCGCCAAGTCTCTATGTTTCCATCGCGAAGGCGATCGATCAGGCTGGTCTGATTTCAGCCGGTACCCGTTTGGTTCTGGAAAAACCAATCGGCACTGATCTCAAATCTGCAGAAAAGATCAACGAGGGCGTCTGCGCTCATTTCCCCGAACAGCAAATCTACCGGATTGATCACTATCTCGGCAAGGAAACCGTCCAGAACCTAATGGTTCTGCGATTTGCAAATACTCTGTTCGAACCGGTTTGGTCCAGAAACACCATTGATCACGTGCAGATCACGGTGGCCGAAGATCTCGGGCTGGAAGGGCGGGCAGGGTATTATGACCGGTCAGGTGCCCTGCGCGATATGGTTCAAAATCACTTGCTTCAATTGTTATGTTTAACCGCGATGGAAGCCCCCGCATCGCTTGACGGGGATGATGTTCGAACCGAGAAAATCAAGGTGTTAAAAGCACTTAAACGCTTCGATGCGCCCTCGGCTGAGCGCCTTACCGTGCGCGGGCAGTACACTGCCGGCCTCGTTAACGGAACCGCCGTCCGCGGCTACTTGGAAGAGTTAGGCCCCGATGCATCGAGTGACACAGAGACGTTTGTTTCCATCAAAGCCAAAATCGATAATTGGCGTTGGTCCGGCGTCCCCTTTTACCTTCGAACCGGCAAACGAATGGCCTCACGGAGGTCCGAAATTGTCATTCAATTCAAGGACGTGCCTCATTCTATCTTTGGACGGAGCTCGACTCAGGCCAATCAGTTGGTGATCCGATTGCAACCCGACGAAGGTGTGCGTCTTTTTGTACAGATAAAAGAACCTGGCCCTGGTGGACTGAGAATTAAATCACAGCCCTTAAATCTCAGCTACGCCGATACCTTCGCTGTCCGTTATCCGGATGCTTATGAACGTCTTCTGATGGATGTGGTTCGAGGGAACCTGGCACTGTTCATGCGGCGCGATGAAGTCGAGTCAGCGTGGCGGTGGGTCGACAGTTTAATTGATGCCTGGGCGGAGAATGGCAGTTCACCAGAGGATTATCCTGCCGGATCTGAGGGTCCGCTATCTTCCGCGGTCATGATGGATAGAGATGGGCGGAGTTGGTGGGGCTCATGATGCAAGAGCAACTGCAGCCCACAGAAATCGACTACCCGTCGCGTAAGGCGGCCGCCAGCGCGCTCGCAGATGAGGCCGTTGCCGCCCTCAGCGCCGATCTTGAAGTGCAAGGCACAGCCAGTCTGTTATGTTCAGGTGGGTCAACACCCGGTCAGTTTTTTGCCACCCTTGCAGAACGTGAGCTTGATTGGTCACGAATTTGTGTCGGCTTGGTGGATGACCGTTACGTTCCCCCAAGCCATGCCGCTTCAAACGAAGGGCTCATTCGGTCAACACTGCTTCAGGGGCCTGCGTCCAAGGCTGAATTCGTTCCAATGTGGAAGGACGATGTGCCCGCCGAAATTGCAGCAAAAGTGGCCAGCGTGGCCTATGAATCGCTCCTGCCTGCGAGTTTTATACTGTTGGGTATGGGCAATGATGGCCACACGGCATCATGGTTTCCAGATGCGCGAAATCTGGCGGATGCTTTCGCCCCCGCTGCAGATAATGTGGTTGCGATTGACGCAACAGGTTGCCCCGTGGCCGGAGAATTCGTTTCACGTCTGACGATCTCCAACGCTGCCCTCAAGGGCACCCGAAGTGCAGCGCTGCTCCTTCATGGCGCTGACAAAAAGGAAACCCTCCGGAGAGCCATGACGGAAGACGTTCTGCAAGCCCCCATCCGGGCGGCGATGGCAACATTGGGTGACCGGCTTAAGATTGCGTGGGCGCCATAATGCCAGATCAGAATTTACATCCAAAAATTTCAGAGGTTCTTTTGCGCATCGAGACGCGGTCGAAAGATACGCGTGCGGCCTATCTCGAAATGATCCGACGACAGCGCCCCGAAGAATTTGCCCGCAAAAGACTGAGCGAGGGCAATCAGGCCCATGCCAGTGCAGGTTGCGCGGTCATAGATAAGGTTCAGCTTCTTGGAAGCGCTTGGCCCAATCTTGGCATCGTTACTTCTTATAATGATATGCTGTCAGCACATCAGCCCTTTGAGAACTACCCCGACTTGATACGGCGGGCCGCCCGCGATGCTGGGGCAACCGCCCAAGTTGCCGGCGGTGTCCCCGCCATGTGCGATGGCGTGACCCAAGGACAGCCAGGCATGGAACTGTCTTTGTTTTCTCGTGATGTCATAGCACTGGCTTCAGCCGTGGCGCTTAGCCATGATACCTTTGACGCGGCTCTTCACCTTGGCGTCTGTGACAAGATTATACCCGGACTGGTTCTTGCCGCCCTACGCTTCGGTCATCTACCCAGCGTGTTTATTCCTGCCGGACCAATGCCCTCTGGGCTGCCCAATCCGGAGAAGGCCCGCATCCGCCAGCTCTTTGCGCAAGGCAAAGTCGGCCGGGATGAATTGTTAAAGGCGGAAGCTGCATCATATCACAGCCCCGGCACCTGCACCTTTTATGGGACGGCCAACTCCAACCAGATGCTTATGGAGGTTATGGGCCTTCATTTGCCCGGGGCGGCCTTTGTCAATCCAAATACCCCCCTACGTGATGCTCTCACAGCCGCAGCCACGCGCCGAGCCACAGAGCTGACTTTGAAAGGGGATTACACACCGATGGGCGAAATGATCGACGCCCGCAGTTTTGTGAATGCGATGGTGGGCTTGATGGCCACAGGCGGATCCACCAATCTTGCCCTCCACCTGCCTGCCATGGCCGCCGCCGCTGGTATTCAGATTACGCTGGAAGACTTCGCCGACATCAGTGCGGTCACGCCGCTTCTCTGCCGCATCTATCCAAATGGTATTGCCGACGTGAACCACTTCCATGCCGCGGGTGGCATGGGTTTCCTAATTCGCGAATTGGTTGAAAATGGCCTGATGATTGGGGACGCCGCTGGTATTGCAGGCCCGATTCGGAGCTACAGTCAGGAACCGGTTCTGCAAAACGGAACCCTGTCATGGCGCGAGGCGCCGCGTGCCAGTGGAGACGAGGACGTACTTCGGCCCTTTGACAAACCCTTTTCCCCGGATGGTGGCCTGAAGCTTATGACCGGTCCCCTGGGACGCGGCGTTACGAAAATTTCCGCGGTGAAACCAGAACACCAAGTGGTCGAAGCGCCGGCCCGCGTGTTCGACAGTCAAGATGCTATGAAGGCCGCATTCCAAGCTGGAGAGCTAAAAGGCGACATGGTCGCAGTCGTCAGGTTCCAGGGACCAAGTGCGAATGGAATGCCCGAACTGCATAGCCTATCCCCTATTCTTGGCACCCTTCAGGACCAAGGCAAAAAGGTCGCTCTCGTAACCGATGGGCGCATGTCAGGGGCTTCCGGAAAAGTACCATCCGCCATACACGTGGGGCCCGAAGCCGCAAAGGGCGGCCCGCTGGCCCGGGTTCAGGATGGTGACCGGATCCGTCTTGATGCCCGCACGGGCCGCCTGGACATCCTCGTGCCAGAAGAGGACTTCAATCAACGGACGCCCGTTCCATTCCGCCAGAACCAGAGCGGTTCAGGGCTCGGACGTGAAATGTTCCAGGCCTTTCGTCTCGGCGCAGGTGCATCAGAGACTGGTGCAAGCTTGTTTGACTTCACAATGACGGGACCAGCCTGATGTCAGAATACGTAATTGTCGGGGATGTTGGCGGCACCAAGGTTCGCTTTGCGCTGGCACGCAAAACTGACTCAGGTATTGAAATCGATCACATCGAAATCTTCAGAAACGCTGATTTCGCCGACTTTTCGGAGGCTGTCGCTGCTTATCTGGGCAAGGTTGACGTACCCGTGGAACAAGGCCTGTTCGCGATGGCCGGCCCTGTCGACAAACAGGGCTCAGTAAAGCTCACAAACCGAAACTGGCCATTGGTTCGCCCCTGCGAACTGAAATACCGCTTTGGGCTGAGGGACGTGACCCTTGTAAATGACTTTGCAGCTATGGCCCGAGCGATCCCGGAAATGCCCGATAGCGCTTTCGAGGTCGTACTCGAAGGCACCGCGGACCCTGATGCGCCAGTCGTTGTTACAGGACCGGGGACCGGGTTCGGTGTATCCGCCCTGATCAGGACCGCAACCAATGAGTGGCGGGTTTTGACAGGCGAGGGTGGTCACGCCGCCTATGCGGCGCATACCGTACGCGAAGCCAAAGTGGCAGAATTACTGTCCGAAGAATACGGATATGTTTCTACGGAAATGATTGTCTCCGGTGCATGGCTGCAACCGGTCCACGATATCATTAGCGATCTCCATGGACGCCCTCGAGAGATCGTTCCACCGGCTGAAATCCTGAAACGTGCAGAAGAAGGCGACGCCGTTGCCGAAGAAGTTTGTCAGCTGCGGGCCCGCAGCATCATGGGTGCAACGGGTGACCTCGTTCTCATCCTCGGGGGACAAGGAGGTGTGGTCCTCACGGGTGGCGTGGCCGAACGCATGATTAAATGGTTGCGACGAGATGGGGCGCGGGCGCGTTTTCTTATGCGTGGAACCCATTCCTCTTTTATGACAGATGTGCCAGTGCGTGTCCTGACCGACGGCGCTGCCCCATTGATCGGCGCAGCCGCTTTGCTTTTTGACAGGGAGAAGGCCTGATATGCTCAGACAGGACGAGCTGCTTGTCCGCGCCAGAAAGGCCGGAATTGTTCCGGTCCTAACGATCTCAGATGCAGACAAAGCAGTTCCGCTCGCAAAAGCTCTGATTGATGGTGGGCTCGACGTTCTGGAAATTACGCTTCGAACCCCCGCTGCGCTTGAAGCCATTCATGAGATAGCCTCCTCCGGGCTGGACTGCATTGTTGGCGCTGGAACCATCGTCACTGAGACGGATGTCCAAAGAGCAGAAGCGTCAGGCGCCCAGTTTCTCGTCACACCCGGAACACCTGCTGAACTCGTCCCAGCGCTGAAATCATTTTCAGGCCCCGTGATACCGGGGGTTGCGACCGCCAGCGAAGCCATGTCGCGGCTCAACGAAGGCTTTGACGTCCAAAAGTTCTTTCCCGCTGAAGCGAATGGCGGGGCTCCAGCCCTCAAGGCTTTGTCAGGCCCCTTGGGCCAAATTCAATTCATGCCGACGGGCGGGGTCAGCTTAGACAATATGGCTAACTACCTCTCGCTGAAGACGGTTGTTGCCGCAGGTGGAAGCTGGCTGGCCCCTGTGGAGGATATCAAGGCAGAAAACTGGACTGCTATAACTACACGCGCTCGACAGGCCCATGAGGGCGCGGCGGTCTTGCGGCCCTACTGATCCCCTAAGATCTTAATCAGACCAGTCAGCGAGACTTACTGTTTTGATCAGAGCCCATATTTCCTGACCCGGCCCTATGGCCAGCGCCTCAACGGCGGCCCGGGTCACCCTGACCGGCAAAACAGCTGAGCTAAGGTCTACCGCGACCTCAACAAAAGCACTGCCCCGCAAGATCTCAACCGATTTTACTCGCCCCTTCAATGCATTACGGATGCTCAGTCCCACCGGAGGAGCCACAGACAGCGACACATTTCTCGCCTGGATCAGGATCGGAATCATGTCGCCGATGCGCCGTCTGGGCTCCAGGGGGAGAAAAAGTGTGTCAGCTCCAACGCCAACAGTCATCAGCATCAGATCGGATGAGCAAGACTGGATCCTGCCCGAGAGGATGACGCCAGCCTGCTCCGCCGCCTCTACAGTGAATCCGTGCTGATTCAGTGTTTCGCTAACCTCACCAAAATCGACGACAGCTCCTTCCTTCAACACGAGGACCCGATCAGCAAGTCGAACCACCTCTTCCAGATCGTGGCTCACAAGGAGGATAGGCAGTCCAAATCTCGACGACATGTCTTGCAAATAGGGCAAGATTTCTGCTTTTCGCGCTCGATCGAGAGCCGCAAGGGGCTCATCAAGCAATAACACCTCCGGCTGGGTCAACAAAGCTTGTCCCAGTGCCACACGCTGGCGCTCTCCACCTGAAAGAGCGCCCGGCCTTCGGGTCAAAAGCGGATCGAGGTCCAGCGCGGCACAAACATCCGATAACCCAAATCTTACCGGGGCTCTGCGGTGACGTCGGTAAGCATATTCCAAATTTCCCAGTGCTGTCAGGTGGTTCAGAAGCGGGGCACCTTGCATAACAAAACCGACCGGACGGCGATGCGGTTTCCGGAAGACTGCTTTCTGTGTATCGACCCAGACATTCGAGCCGGCAAGGACAGACCCTTGATCGGGATGCCGGTGTCCAGCGATGAGTTCCAGAAAAGTTGATTTCCCACTGCCGCTGGGACCGAAGATGGCCGTCACCCCGGTTAGGGGGAGCTTGGCTGACACCCGGAGCCTAAAGGCTCCATTGGTCGCTTTCAGCTCAATGTGAAGCATCTCATCCAACATGAACAGGAAACCGCCGATTAAAGATATAAACAGAGAGTAAGACACAGAAAGACAGCAGCAGGAGCAGCCCCGAAAGGCCATGAGCCTGAGTGTAGCTTAAGGTTTCGACATGCTCGTAGATCGCGATCGACACGACCCTCGTTTCATCTGGAATATTGCCGCCAACCATCAGGACGACGCCGAATTCCCCCAGAGTGTGCGCAAACGCCAGAACACAGCCAGTCACCACGCCTCTCAGAGAAGACGGCAATGCTACAGTGATGAATGCATCCAGCGGGTGTGCACCGAGATTGGCGGCAAGGCGAGCAGGGCCTCTTGCGGACGCCTCGAATGCGGCTTGAAGGGGCTGAACCATAAAGGGCAGGGAATAGACCACTGAGCCTATGACAAGACCGGTAAAGGAAAATGTCAGTGTTTCCCCTGTCATCTGCATCCAAAACTTACCGATGGCAGACGTCGGATTCAGCGCGATAAGGAGATAGAAGCCAATCACCGTCGGGGGAAGGACCAGAGGCAATGCGACGAAGGCCTCACATATTGGACGCAGACGGCTACGTGTGGTCGCAAGCCACCAGGCAAGCGGCATCCCTATGATCAACAAAACCACGGTCGTAATGAACGCGAGCCTCAGGGTCAGCAGCAAAGCCGATAGGTCTGGCAGGCTCACGGCAGATATCCCATGCTCGCCACCCGACTCCTCGTTTCTGGGCTGGCGAGGAACGCCATAAAGGCAATCGCCGCTGGGTTCTCACGAGCCCGATCCAGCAACACAGCATCCTGCAGGATCGGTCCGTAGAGGTCAGACGGGGGGTCCCATCTTTGACCGCGCAGCCCGTCCTCGTATTGAAGCACTTGAGAGAGAGCCACCAGCCCAAGCTGGGCATTCTGCGTCTGAACGAACGCAAAGGCTTGCCCGACATTTTCCCCCATCGCCAACTTGCCCGTCAAATTTTCGAGAACTCCAAGAGCATACAGGAGGTCCATGGCAGCACGCCCATATGGCGCAAGTTCTGGACTCGCGATGGCCAGCCGGCTCACCTTCGGGTGAACGAGACTTACCGCGCTCAGAGGGCCATCCCAGTCTTTAGCCCACAAGGTTAGCTGCCCTCTCGCATAGGTAATTGTGGAACCCGGGACTGCCAGACCCTCATCAACCAATTTCTGAGGGCGTTCTTGATCTGCGGCCATAAAAACATGGAACGGAGACCCTAACCTTATTTGCGCGTACAGTTTCCCAGTAGATCCTGCCGAAAGCTTAAGATGATGTCCGGTCTGTTTCTCAAAATCGGGGCGGAGCTCCTCCAGGGGCACCCGGAAGTTTGTCGCTACCGCAACCCGGACCTCGCCAGCGGCCGCCATGGACCACCCTCCCGACAGGCTGCACACGGCAAACACCAAAACCCGGGCGGCGCATCTCAAACGGGATCGACCGAGCATAGTGATCTCCTCTAAACCTCCGGCTTCAAGGTCTGGACGACCTGACTGGCAACGCTATTCGAAGTATAAGAATCTCTCAATCTTGACAGGCCGCATTTTATCTTGCTTTCGAGTCAATTTATTTTTAGTGACAAGGCTGTCATAATCATGATCCGGGGGGGTGAAAGACGAATGTCTTTATCAGGTATGATCAAAACGGCGGCGATTATTCCTCTCATTGTTCTGACGGCTTGCGGTGGCGGAGGTGGCAGCAGCTCCCCCGCACCAACCCCGCCGGTGGGTAGCCCTCCACCTCCGCCTCCGCCTCCACCCCCTCCACCTCCGCCACCGCCACCGCCACCGCCACCGCCAACCGGTGGACCAACCATGCCGCCAGTTCCAGCCGCAGCACCCGATGGCCCCGATT
>CAJXMY010000031.1 GCA_913056435.1 uncultured Hyphomonadaceae bacterium
GGGGGGGGGGGAAAGCCCCATCCCACCCCAAACGACAAAATATCGGCTGCACGCCCCATCTGCATGTCGCAGACGGCATCACCGATGATGACCGACTGGTCTGATCTGGCCCCAAGGGCTTTCATGGCTTCAAGCAGCATGAAGTGAGGTCAGACCGAGTGGTCCGACGAGGCTGGACGGGTCACAGCACGATGCCAGACCAGGAAAAGCGGTGTCGAGAGTTCGATAATCATGCCGGCAAACTGGGTGCTGTCGCCGGGACCCGTGACCAGATGAGATATCAGACGCCCCAGGCCTCCAATCACAAAGCCAACCACAAGCAGCTTCAGCACCGGTCCCCGGCGATCAATATCCATCAGCACGAACCAGATCATGAAGGTTACCATCGCATAGACCCCTGACAGATAACGCAGCTGATTATCGAGGGCGGCCGCAACATCTCCTGTTGGCATGAGCCTTTCAGCACCCTGACCAAGCCCGACAACAGCAAAATACAAGGGGATCAGCGAAAACAGGGCGAGCGCCAGTTTGAAGCCAGTACGCATGAGAGAGTCCTTTGAAATCTAGGGATATAGTCGGGTCCGTGACCAGATCTCGTTGATGAAGCAGAATTGCAGGCGGTCATGCATCCGGAATTTCTGATCCTGCCAAAATTCGATCTGCACCGGCTTCAAGTGGTATCCACCCCAGTGCGCCGGGCGGGGGATAAAATCCGTTTCGGGATAAGCTTCCGCAACAGCATCAAGACGCGACTCGAAAATCGAGCGCTCGGCCAGAGGCTGCGACTGATCAGACGCAATGGCTGCCATCCGGCTCTGCGCCGCCCGCTGATTGAAATAGGTGTCGGACACCTCAGAGGAGGCCCGGCAGACCGCTCCTCTGATGCGAACCTGCCGGCGCTGGCTCTTCCAATGGAAGCAGAGCGCCGCTTGAGGGACACCGTCGAGCTGCCGCCCCTTGGCGCTCTGATAATTGGTGAAAAATGTCAGACCCTGCTCTGGCGACAGTCCACGAACCAGAACAACCCGCACATCGGGGACACCGTCTCCGTCAACCGTCGCCAGAGCGGCTGCATTGGGATCATTCGGTTCGGTCTCGCCCGCCTCCTCCAACCATGATTCCAGCAGGGCAAAGGGCTCAGGGGCATCCGGGATCAGTGGCCGGTCCACCTCCTCAGCATAGGCCTCGGCGCTGGGTGTCGAGGGAATAGCTGCAGGTTTTTCGGTCATCGCGGAGCCCGGCATTTGTACGACTGGTGAAATGGATATAGGACACCAGCGACGTCATTCATACGGTAAACTCCATGTCGCATAACAGTTTTGGTCATCTCTTCCGGGTCACCACGTGGGGTGAAAGCCATGGCCCCGCCCTTGGGTGTGTGGTTGATGGTTGTCCACCCGGGCTGAGACTTGATGCAGCCATGATTCAGACCTTCCTCGACAAACGTCGACCAGGAACATCGCGGTTCGTCACTCAACGCCGGGAGCCGGACGAGGTCCGCATTCTGTCTGGTGTTTTCGGGGATGACCGTATTCTCGAAGCTCATGGCGGCACCGTTACAACCGGCACACCGATCAGCCTCATGATCGACAATGTGGATCAGAGATCGAGGGATTATTCCGACATAAGGGATCGCTACCGCCCTGGTCACGCTGATCAGACCTATGATGCGAAATATGGCTTACGGGACTATCGAGGCGGTGGGCGAAGTTCGGCGCGTGAGACCGCAGCCCGCGTGGCCGCGGGCGCTGTGGCCCGACAGGTTCTCGGACCCGACATTGTCCTGCGGGGAGCCGTTGTCCAAATTGGGCCGCACATGATCGACCCGCAGGCCTGGGATTGGGATGAAACAGAACGCAATCCCTTCTGGTGCCCGGATGCGGCCATGGCCACAGTCTGGGAAGGGTTTCTGGATGACACCCGCAAAGCAGGCTCGTCCGCAGGTGCGATCATTGAGGTACAGGCCCATGGCGTGCCGGCCGGCTGGGGCGCCCCTATCTATGGCAAGCTCGATGCCGAGCTTGCCAGCGCCATGATGAGCATAAATGCGGCGAAAGGCGTGGAAATCGGCGCCGGCTTTGCCGCCGCGACTCTGAGCGGTGAAGAAAACGCAGACCAGATGCGTTACGAGGACGACGATCTGATGTTCCTTTCAAATAATAATGGTGGCGTGGCAGGCGGCATTTCGACGGGCCAGGACATTATCGTCCGGCTCGCCATCAAACCTACATCCTCCATCCTGACAGAAACAAAATCCGTGACCCGCGACGGAGAGAATGTCGACGTCCGGACAAAAGGCCGACATGATCCCTGCGTCGGCATTCGTGCTGTGCCGGTCGCCGAAGCGATGCTGGCCTGCGTGTTGGCAGATGCCAAATTGCGCCATCGCGGTCAGACGGGCCTTTAAAATGGGTTAGGCCCGGGCGCGCAGCCGCCATGCATGCGCGGGCCCCCACCTAACCGACAAATGCGCGCTCGATGACGAAATCGGCAGGGTCAGAATTCGCGCCCTCCTTCAAACCATGACTTTCCATCAGGGTCTTCAGTTCCCTGGTCATCTCAATCGAACCGCAAATCATGGCCCTGTCCGTCGCCGGATCCAGACGCGGGACCCCGAGGTCATCAAACAATTTTCCGGACCGAATAAGGTCCGTCACACGCCCGGCCCGCGGATAGGTTTCACGCGTGCAGCTGTTGTAGAGGCGCAGCTTCCCGGCGCCGATTTCACCAATATCAGGATCGGACAAAAACGCGTCGACGGTCTCCTGACTGTAGGCCAATTCGGCAACGTCGCGACACGTGTGGGTCACAATCACCTCATCATAAGCTTCATATACATCGGGGTCGCGCAGGAGGCTGGCAAACGGCGCGAAACCGGTCCCCGTCGAGAACATATAAAGCCGCCGGGCGGGCGTAAGGGCGTCAAGAACCAAGGTACCAACCGGCTTGCGTCCCAGCAAAACCGTATCGCCTTCCTTGATCTGCTGGAGACGGGAGGTCAGCGGCCCATCGGCAACCTTGATGGAATAGAACTCCAAGGTGTCATCCCAATTGGGAGAAGCGACTGAGTAAGCCCGCAAAAGAGGTTTCCCGTTCTCACCGGGCAGACCGATCATGATGAATTCACCGGACCTGAAACGGAAACTCTGAGGACGGGTCAGTCGAAATTTGAAAAGCCGATCGGTGTAATGGTGCACACTCAGCACGGTTTCCTCCGTCGGTGCGTTGGGATTTGGCTTTTTCACCGTCGTATCCTGCTGCGTAGTTGTCACAAACCCACTCCAGTCTGACCATTTCGATTGTGCGCGATGTGCCGCTAAATGCGCGCGGTTTCAAGACGGCGTTTACCCCTATTAGTTTTGCTTATCCTATCTCAGCCTTGGGCAAGCAAGCCAGTGATCACAAAAACAAGCAGGGTCAGCAAAGCCGAAATCCGAGTGGAAAGAATTTGGCCGCCTGGGATACGCATAGCTGATCTCCGTTCTGATCTGACAATCAGACTCGATCATGTTCTGGGTGGAAATAGGGGCAGATTAAGACGGAGTTTGGCCGGTCACTTCCATCCAGTGCTTTCGGCAAAACGACGCATAGACCTGTTTGCCGACACTGACCTGTTCGCCGTCCATCACAGCCCGGCCCTGTTCATCGAGGCGCGCCGTCATGCTGGCCTTTCGTCCGCAATGGCAGATCGTGCGCGCCTCGCGAAGATGATCCGCGATGGCCAGCAATTCGGCAGCCCCCTCGAACAGCTGCCCCCGAAAATCCGTCCGCAAGCCATAACACAGAACGGGAAGCCTGAACCGGTCGCAAAGATCCGCGAGGTCCCGAACCTGCGTCCATGTCAGAAACTGCGCCTCATCCAGGAACACCGCATCAAGAGATTTTTCCTGAAACTCCTGCGTGATCTCATCCTTCAGGGAAGTCGCGGGCGAAAACAGCCGGGCCTCTGCGCTCAGACCAATGCGGGATACGATCTGCCCCGTCCGGTCGCCCTCCTTGTAGGCATGATGACTTGATGTCCACAGCATCACCTTCAAGCCCCGCTCCCGGTAATTGTAGGCGGCCTGAAGCAACAGAGCCGACTTCCCCGCATTCATCGCGCTATAGGTGAAATACAGCTTCGACATGGCTTACCCCTCAAACGCCAGCAACTTCGCTGCGTGTTGCCTCTGCCTTCACCCATTTGATAAATGTCCGGACATCCTCCATGAGATGTCGTCCCTTCGGCCAAACCAACCAGTAGCCATAATCGACGCTAATGGATCCGTCGGCGAAAGGCGCGATCAGACGGCCGCTTTCGATATCGCTGGCGGCAATGGCGCGCTTGGCCAGAACCACGCCTCGCCCCGTCGCTGCTGCTTCAATGGCAAGTGCTGACTGATTGAAGCGGGGGCCGCGACGCCCGTCCACAGTGTCGCCGACCCCGCGGGCCTGCAGCCAGCTGGTCCAGTCAGGACATGACGGATCGACATCGGTCGACACGTCATGGATCAGGGTATGTCGGGCCAGGTCTTCGGGACGCCGGATTGCCTCTGGTCCCTCGAGGAGCTTGGGAGAACAGATGGGCAGAACCGTCTCATCGAGCAGCTTTTCAGCTTTCAGCCCGTCATACATTCCAGCGCCATAGCGGATACCAATATCGGCATCGGCAGTGGTAAAATCTGTCAGGTGGCTATCGGCACTGACCCAGGCCTCGATACCCGGATGATGGGTCTGGAACCGTTCCAGCCTCGGCGCAAGCCATTTCGCCGCAAAGCTGGGCGCGCAGCTCACAAGAACGCGCCCCTTGCGTGCAGGAGCCTGCATGATCCGGCCGGCTTCCGTGATCTGATCAAAGGCATCTCTCACCATTGGCAAAGCTGCCTGCGCGGCATCGGTCAACAGCACACTGCGCCCTGTCCGCCTGAACAGCGGTGTTCCGGCATAGTCTTCAAGCTGCCGAATATGCTGAGAGATGGCCCCCGGAGTGACATTCAGCTCTTCAGCGGCCTTGGTAAAGGATAACCGACGGGCAGCGGCCTCGAACGCACGCAGAGCATTCAGAGGTGGCAAACGGTCATGACTGTCAGACATGGTGGCACTCACGCCCTTCCGATTGTAGTTTCTCTAAACGATAGGATGAGACCCATACGCTTGCCGCAAGGGGGGCTCAAGGCCCATTTGTCCCCGAAGACCAGATCAGGAGCCATTTATGCGGCTGTTCCCAGCCTTTTTTTACACGGACAACACCCATGTCACCGTTTTTGGCGGGGGAGAGGAGGCTCGCCGCAAGGTCAGGCTGCTGGCGAAAACCACCGCCAAGATCACGGTGATTGTCGACAATGAGATCGATCCGGGATTCGCAGAGGAATTCGCCGGACGCATCACTTTGGCACCGCGCGATATGGCCGGTCAGGCTCTGGATCGCTCCGCTTTTACCATCATTGCCTGTCGCCTGCCTGAAAATACAGAGCAGTCCGTCGAATGGGCCCGGGAGTATGGCGTGCCGATGAATGTGGTGGACGCGCCCGACCTCTGCGATTTCACCATACCGTCCATGTTGAACCGGGGAGAAATTCTGGCAGCGGTTGGCTCTGGGGGGGCAGCTCCTGTTCTGGCCAAGCGGGTACGCACCTCGCTGGAAACGCTGATGCCCCAGGCGCTGGGCCCGCTTTCCGAACTGGCCCGGGATTTCCGTCCAAATGTCTACGCTAAGCTCGACCAAAGCACCGCCCGACGCCACTTTTGGGAAGCGGCCCTTCATGGCCCCCCCGCTGAACGTGCAATGGTCGGCGATATGGACGGCGCGAAGCGGGCCCTTCACGAGCTTTTAGACACTTTCTCATCGGGCACGGCGCAGATGGGTCGCGTCGATATTGTGGGCGCCGGGCCGGGTGACCCCGAATTGCTGACCCTGAAAGCCTTCCGGGTCATCCAAAACGCCGATATTGTGTTTCATGATCGATTGGTGAGCGATGACATCCTTGATCTCATCCGGCGAGACGCCGACCGGATTCCGGTCGGCAAAGCCAAAGCCGATCACAGCGTCCCCCAGGACCAGATCCACACGCTAATGATCGCCGCGGCCCAGGCCGGCAAACGCGTGGTCCGTCTTAAAGGGGGCGACCCCTTCATTTTCGGTCGGGGCGGCGAAGAACTGCAGGCGCTGCTTGGTGCCGGCATCAGCACCTCGGTTATTCCGGGCATCTCCTCCGCGCTGGGATGTGCGGCCTCCGCCGGACTGCCGCTGACCCATCGCGATCATGCGCAAACGCTGACCTTCGTCACCGGCCACGCCAAGACAGGAACGGTCCCCGACCTTGACTGGGACGCGCTCGCCCGCCCGGGACAGACTGTTGTGGTCTTCATGGGTGTCGGCACAGCCGGCGTGATCTCGGAACGGTTGATCGCTGCAGGGCGCAGCAGACAGGTTCCCGTCGCCGTGATCGAAAATGGGACCCGTCCCAGCGAAATTCGCGTCTATGGACAACTGGCAGACCTGCCAGCGCTGATCGAACAGGCCGGGATCGTTGGCCCTGCCCTTCTGATCATTGGCGAAGTGAGCGCCATTCCCGCAACGCTGCAGACCAGCCTCGCGCTGGAGGTGGCGGCATGACCTCTGTCAGACCCAAACTCAAACCAGAAACACCGAAAGCCATTACGGCCTGGGATACCGCCAGCGGCCAGACCGTCTGGCTCAGCGCAGATGGGCAGTGGACGTCGGACATGACCCGTCTGGGCGTTTTCACAGGCAGGGCCGCCGAGGATCGTCTGAACGAGGCCCGCGCGCAGGAACATCTGGTCACCGACCCCTATTTTATGGAAGTGACAGCCGCCGGGACGATTGCCGGGCGGGAAACGCTGAGAGAGACCATACGGGCACAGGGACCCACCGTGCCCTATGGTGAGGTGCCGCGGTGATCCGGCTGCAAACGCCCCTGGGAGGGATAAGGTAATGTACCGCTATGACGAGTTTGACGCGGCGATCGTGCGCGAGCGCGTGGATCAGTTTCGGGGACAGGTCTCCCGGCGGCTTGACGGCACCTTGCTGGAGGATGAGTTCAAACCTCTTCGTCTCCAGAATGGCGTTTACCTCCAATTGCACGCTTACATGCTCCGCGTCGCCATCCCCTACGGGCAGCTCGATCCCGCCAAACTGCGGCGCCTGGCCGATATCGCCGAGCGGTATGATCGCGGTTACGGACACTTTACGACACGCCAGAATATCCAGTTCAACTGGGTTGGGCTGAAAGACATTCCGGATGTTCTCCAGTCCCTGTCCGAGGTTGAAATGCATGCCATCCAGACGAGCGGCAACTGCATCCGTAACGTTACGAGTGACCATTTTGCCGGGGCCGCGCAAGACGAAGTAATGGATCCGCGCCCGTGGTGCGAGATCATTCGTCAGTGGAGCACGTTCCATCCTGAATTCGCGTTCCTTCCGCGCAAATTCAAGATTGCCGTCACCGCGGCAGAGGACGACCGCGCAGCGATACGGGTCCATGATATTGGTTTACATATTCGCCGGCGCGACGGCCAAATCGGGTTCGAGGTCCATGTCGGCGGCGGCCAGGGACGGACCCCGGTGATCGCAACGAAGCTCAATGATTTTGTCCCCGAAACAGAACTTCTGGACTATCTGGAAGCGATCATGCGCGTCTACAATCGCTTCGGCCGCCGCGATAACAAATACAAGGCCCGGATCAAAATCCTCGTCACCGAGACAGGGGCCGATGAATTCAGGCGCCTTGTTGATACCGAGTATGCGGCAAAGACGGACGCCGAGAAGATTGCCCTGCCGCAGGCAGAGATCGACAGGATCCACGCCTATTTTGCGCCACCGGACCTGACCCGGAAGCCCGCCCGATCGCAGATCCTCGAAACAGCACAGGCGGCCAATCCAGCCTTTCAGCGCTGGATCCGGGTCAATCTGCACCCGCACAAGCAGGCGGGCTATGCCAGCATAACGATCAGTCTGAAGCCCATTGGCGGCCTCGCAGGCGATGCGACGACGGCTCAAATGCGCGTCGTCGCCAAACTGGCCGAAGAGTATGGGCATGATGACATCCGCGTGACCCATGCCCAGAACCTTGTCCTGCCGCATGTGGCCCTTGATGACCTGCCGGCGCTTTATGCAGACCTCGACGGGGCCGGCCTCGCAACCGCAAATGAAGGCCTGGTGACTGATATGATCGTCTGCCCGGGTCTGGACTACTGCAACCTTGCCAATGCCCGCTCCATCCCGGTCGGGCAGGATATACAGCAGACGTTTGCCGATCCGGATTACCAGGAGGATATCGGCCGGCTCCATATCAACATCTCCGGCTGCATCAACGCATGTGGCCACCACCATGTCGGCCACATCGGCATTCTGGGCGTCGACCGGAAGGGTGAGGAATTCTATCAGATTTCTCTCGGGGGACGCGCGGACCATCACGCCGCGATTGGCGACATTGCCGGGCGTGCCCTGTCGCGGGAGGAAGTTCCCGACGCGATCAAACGGATCATCGACACCTATCGTGATCTGCGGACCTCCGCCGCCGAGCCCTTCATCGAGACGCTCAACCGACTGGGTCACACCCCGTTCAAGGAGGCGATCTATGCCGCTGATTAAAAATGGCTGCGTCGTGGACAATGAGTGGACCTTCATCGACGATAGTACCGATCCCGATGGGACCGGCTTGGTCACCGTCAGCCTTCCGAGATATCTGCAGGACGTGACACGCGAACGGACGAGGAATGTCACCCTCGGCGTTCGCCTGACACCCTCGGACGACCCCGATCTTCTGCTGCCGCATTTGGATCATCTGCCTCTCATCGAGATTGAGTTTCCGAAATATACCGATGGCCGGGGCTATTCCCTTGCCCAGATATTGCGTCGCCGTCATGGCTATACAGGAGAACTCAGAGCCGTGGGTCACGTCTTGAGAGATCAGATTCTCTATATGAACCGTTCAGGGTTTGATGCTTTTGAGACCGCCCGCGCCGATCTATCTCAGGTGCTCGAGGCGCTCTCCGAACACAGCGCTTATTATCAACCTGCCGCAGACGGGCACCCCACTGTCTTTGCCCGCCGTCATCTGAGACCTGACTAATGCCTTATTCCGCCATCGCATTGTCGCTCGACGAAACCGTCGAGCAGCGTCTCCAGAGGCTGAATGCGGAACTTCGCACCGCATCCGCCCAGACAATCCTGCGAGCGTCCCTGCTGCGGGAATGGGCAGATGACATCACCTATGTCTCCTCGTTCGGCGCCGAAAGTGCGGTGATGCTGGCCCTGATCGCAGACGTTGCGCCGGACATGCCGATCATTTTCTTGGAAACCGGCATGCATTTCCCCCAGACGCTGGACTACAAAGACACGCTGATTGAGCGGCTTGGGCTGAGCAATGTACGCAATCAGACACCCGATCCGGAACAGCGGCAGGCGAGCGACCCGCAGAACAGGCTTTGGAAAGAGGATCCCGATGCCTGCTGCACGCTGCGCAAAGTACGTCCTCTTGAGCCCGCGCTTGACGGGTTTAGCGCCTGGATCACCGGCCGCAAAAGGTTTCACGGGGGCGCCCGCCTGAATTTGCCGGTCTTTGAATTCTCCGACGGCCGCTTCAAGGTCAACCCGATGGCTAGCTGGACGCAGGATGATGTTCAGGACTATATCCGCCATCGACAGCTTCCACGCCATCCCCTGGTTGATCAGGGCTATCCCTCGATCGGCTGCTGGCCATGCACCAAGCCAGCGGACAATCCAAATGATATCCGGGCCGGGAGATGGGCCGGGCAAGACAAAACAGAGTGCGGCCTGCACGTGGAAAAGGCAGACCGCCCCCGGGTGTTTTAGACCCGCCGCGAGCCATCCATATTGTCGATCAGTCGTGTCTGCCCCAGCCATGCCGCAACCAGAAGCCGGGCGGCCTGTCCACGCTGAAGGGGCCCTGGGGCCAGGGCCTCCAGTGAGTCTGGATCAACCAGAGCAACATAGTCGACGCGTTCGAAGCCCGCGCGCTCAAGGGTCGCCCGGGCTTCCCTGAGGACCTCTTCTCCAGAGCGTCCCGCCGCCAGACGGCAGGCCGCCCGATGCAGAACCTGATTAATGGCGCCGGCCGTGCGACGGTCCTCGCGATCCAGATAGGTGTTTCGGGACGACTGGGCGAGGCCATCGGCATCGCGCCAGGTCGGCGCCCCGACAATCTCGATGGCAAAGCCGAGATCCCGCACCATGCGCCGGATCACCTGCAGCTGCTGGTAATCTTTCTCCCCAAAGACCGCGACATCCGGTTGAACATGGATGAAGAGACGCGCCACCACCGTTGCAACCCCATAGAAGAAGTGCGGTCGATGTATCCCGTCCAGGAGGTCGGACAGGCCGTTGACGCGAACATCGGTCCGCGATCCTTCAGGATACATTTCCCCGACGCTGGGAAGGTAAACCAGATCACAGCCCACCTCCGCCAAACGGGCCAGATCGGCTGCCTCGGTTCGCGGATAGACGTCCAGATCTTCGCCCGGTGCGAACTGGGTGGGATTAACGAAGATCGACACGACACTGATCCCGCAGGCTGCCTGTGCGCGCTGTACCAGAGACATGTGACCATCATGGAGCGCGCCCATCGTCGGAACGAAACCGATCCGTTCACCGGCGAGGCGATGAGGGTGCAGCGCCGCGCGCAGGTCTGCCAAAGTGCGCACGATACGGGGAGACTTTGTCATAGAATCGGGTGCCTTTGCCGAAAATTTGTAAACAGCCTGTTAACCAAATGGCGGGATTCTTTAAACCATGAGAAAGACGCTTTTTACACGTTTGACCGGCTGGCTGAGATCCCGCGCCTCGTCCCGGACGTCTGAGACTGGCCCCCAGGGCGCTCAAGCGCCGGAGGCTCAAGCCGAGGTCCTTTGGCTGTTCGAGCCCCCGGCCGCGTCCGGCCTGCCCTCCCGGCACGCGCTTCAAAAGGATATGCGCCGTCTGTCGCAGCGCCTCAGTCACCTGAACCAGACCCTGTCATCCCTTTGTGATCCGGACATGACGGACACACCCCGCATGCTGCGACCGACGGCTTTTGATGACATGCTGTTCGATGGTGAACTGCCCGGCCGATCCACGGCTCAGGACACCACAATCGGTGGCGCCGACAGCTTCCTGTTTGCCAGAGACAATGCCGCGGACACCGTGGCGCGCCTTGCGGCCTGACGAGAGTCCCAGAGAAAGAGGTTTGCACGAAAATGGCTGACGGCTACGGACATCCCGGCACAGACACAAGTGCGCCACTGGTTCTCAAGGATCCGCCCCCAAAACCCTGTCGCGTCATTGTCGTCGGCAATGAAAAGGGCGGCGCGGGAAAATCAACCGTGTCGGTTCACCTCGCCATTGCGCTGATGCGAATGGGACTCCGGGTCGGGGTCATCGATCTGGATGTCCGCCAACGCACGCTCACCCGTTATATGGAAAACCGCAATCGGTGGATGCAGTCGACAGGCGCTCAGCTGCCCCTGCCGGAAATCATCCGGATTGATGGCAGCACCGAACGAGATCTGGACCTGGCAGAGCAGGAGGAAAGCCGCCGGTTCAATGAGGCGGTCGCGCGCCTGAGGGCCGTCTGCTCCGTCATCCTGGTCGATGCCCCCGGCGGCAATACGCACCTGTCGCGAACCGCGCACATGACCGCCGACACGCTGATCACGCCGCTGAATGACAGTTTCGTCGATTTTGATCTGCTGGGCGACGTCAATCCTCAGACACTGGAAGTCCTTCGGCCGAGTTTCTACTCGGAAATGGTCTGGCAGTGTCGAAAGAATAAAGCTCGTACCCTGCGCCAGCCGATCGACTGGATCGTGATGCGCAATCGCATGTCGCCGCTCGAAGCCCGGAACAAGAGGAAAGTTGGCGAAGCGCTGAACAATCTCGCAAAGCGGATCGGGTTTCGGCTGGCCCCAGGCCTGTCCGAGCGTGTGATTTACAGGGAGCTGTTCCCAGCCGGCCTGACCCTGCTGGACCTCACCGAACAGGGGTCAAACACCTCTTTCACCATGAGCCATGTGGCGGCCCGTCAGGAATTGCGCGATCTTCTGATCCTGTTGCGATTGCCCGAACTGGCCGGCGTCGAACTTGTGTTCTGAGACTTTTCGAATAGCCCACTATATGTTTGAGTCCTCATCATGTGCGGACGCTATGCCCTTGGCCCGGAACCCTGGTCTGTTTTCCAGGAGCCCTTCCGCCTGACTCAGCCCGCCCCGAACCTGCGCCCCAGTTGGAACATCAGGCCGACAAACTCCGCACCGGTCATTCTGAAGCGCGACGGCCATTATGAGATGCGTCAGATGCGTTGGGGGTTCCAGTTCCGGGTCAACGGAAAGTCTGTTGCCGGCTTCAATGCCAAAAGCGAGACCGCCACCACAACCTGGCCCTACCGGGCCGCGATCACCCGGCGCCATTGCCTTGTTCCAGCCACCGGCTTTTATGAATGGGTTGGCCCAAAGCGGGCCCGCAAGCCCCACTTCATCCATTTACGAACCGCACCGCTCATGTTCATGGCGGGGCTCTGGGAAGAGTACGGCCTTAAAGACGATAAAGCAGACTGCTTCACCATACTGACCACGGCGGCCAATAGGTTCATGCAGCCCCTCCATACAAGGATGCCGGTTATTCTGACCCAAAGCAGCTGGGTGGACTGGCTGGAACACGCCGCGCCGGTCCAGTCGCTGGCCCAGATCTCCGCCGAGGCCATGGCCGAGCATGAAGTCGGCCCGCTTCAGGGTGATCATGCGGGTCTGACCGCCCCCGCACCACAGGGTGATTTCGGCTTCTGAGACGCGCTGGCGGCCCAGGTCACGGTCCGGTCGACCCCTCATCCCCCTGGGCCAGGCCAGCCCCTGACCCGGGCTGGAAGATCTGCCCGTTAAGCATTGGCGCGGCCGCCTCGTTCGGCCCCACGGGAACACGGATCTGGTTGAAAGCCGTCTGGACAGGGGCCTCCGAATCCTCTGGGACGGGCTGGTCCTGCGCGAGAGAGGCGTAAGCGGCCTCAATCAGCTCCGCAACATGTTCGTCCCTCGACCTCGAAGTGGACCCGCCGAACATGATGGTGACAATCCGTCGGCCATTGCGCTTGGCTGAGGCCATGAGATTGAAGCCCGACGCCCGCGTGTAGCCCGTCTTTATGCCATCCACCCCAAGGACATTGCCGATCAGCCGGTTATGGTTCTCGTAATTGGCATCGCCCCAGCTAAAATCGGTGGTCGCGAAATACCCGTAATACTCCGCATGATCTTCGAGCAGACGTTCGGCCAGGATCGCCATATCGCGCGCTGTCGACAGTTGCCGCGCGTTCGGCAGGCCAGATGCGTTCCGAAACGTGGTCTGGGTCATACCCATCTCCCTCGCCTTGGCGGTCATGAGCGCCGCAAAGGCCCTCTCGGAGCCGCCAAGGCGCTCGGCCACCACAACCGACACATCATTGGCGGATTTCGTAATCAGGGCGAGGATCGCGTCCCGCACCGAAATGGTATCGCCGGCTTCCAGGCGCAGAGACGAGGGCGCCTGCGCCGCGGCGAAACGGGAGACCGGGAACAGTTCCGTAGCCTGCACCTCCCCGGATTTCAGTGCGTCGAAGAGCATGTACAGCGTCATGGCCTTGGTCAGCGATGCCGGATAACGCAACGCATCCGCATGGCGGGCATGCAGGACCTCACCCGTTTCAATATCCACAACGATCGAGGCATATTTTTCTGCCATCGCTTTGGGCATCAGGCCCACACCACAGATCAGCAAAAGGCCGAGTCCAACGCACAAGGACCGAAAGGTTTTCAAAAACAGGGGGAAGGCCAACAGACAGATCTCCTCTCGATCGCCCAGCACCCTGAGCACCACGTTAGAGTCGCGCGCAATTGTTAGCCAGAGGTAAATACAGTGCCCTATAGCCAGCGAGGGGCGCCGTCCGGAACCTAATTTTTGTGCGTTGCACAATTTTTGTTGCAACTGCTCAGTTTTTGGTGTAGGGACGACCATACGAACAGTAGGAGTCCCCATGTCCAACTCACCATATCAAATGTTTACCAGCGAAACCTTTTCCAAAATGTTTCCGATGCCAGAAACCATGGGCACATTTGCCCGCGAAGCTGTGGATGCCGGAAGCGAGAGCGCCCTCGCCTCCGCGAAAGGCCTTCAGGATGCTGGCTCAGCCCTGCTCGAGCAACTGACCGCACAGGTCAATTTGTCCGTTGAAACCACCAAGAAACTCGCCGAAGCCGAAACGCTTGAAAACGCCATGGCCCTGCAAGCCGGTTATGTGAAAACGGCGACCGAGGCCAGCCTGAAGGGGTTCAGCGCCTTTTCCGAGCTCTGCTCG
>CAJXMY010000032.1 GCA_913056435.1 uncultured Hyphomonadaceae bacterium
GGCGGCGCTGGCGGCGACTTCCGCCATGAGGCCATCATCGCGGAGCAGCAGCAGTGGACCGGTGTGGATGGCTTTGGGATTACCCTGCACAATGCGATCGTTGCGCCCTACATCCTTCATTATGGATCGGAAGAACAAAAACAGCGCTGGTTACCGCGTCTGGCCACGGGAGATCTGGTGTGCGCGATCGCCATGACGGAGCCCGGCACCGGTTCTGACCTTCAGAACATCAAGACGACCGCCACTCGTGACGGAAATGGCTATGTGATCAATGGGTCCAAGACCTTTATTTCCAACGGCCAGACGGCGAACCTCATTCTGGTGTGCGCCAAAACCGACCCGACCAAGGGCGCCAAGGGGATCTCCATCATGGTCGTCGAGACGGATGAGGTCGAGGGTGAAGGCGGATTCAAACGTGGCAAGAACCTGGAAAAGGTCGGCCAGCACGCGGCCGACACATCCGAACTGTTCTTTGATGATGTAAAAGTACCGGCCACCGCCTTATTGGGAGACGAAGAGGGTCAGGGCTTTGTCCAGCTTATGCAGCAGCTCCCGCAGGAACGCCACATTATCGGCATTCAGGGCATGGGCATGATCGAGCGCGCAATCCGAGAAACGGTCGCTTACGTCAAACAACGCAAAGCCTTTGGCGGAACCATCTTCGATTTCCAGAACACGCAATTCAAGCTGGCAGAGTGCAAAACCGAAGCGACCGTTGCCAAGGTTTTCGTGGAGCATTGTACCGAGCTGCTCCTGAAGGGAGAGCTGGACGCGGCGACAGCCTCCATGTCAAAATACTGGGTCTCTGACCTCCAGTGCAAGATCATCGATGAATGCCTCCAACTCCATGGGGGTTGGGGGTATATGGATGAATATCCGATTGCCCAGATGTATGCAGATGCGCGGGTACAGCGCATCTATGGCGGGGCCAATGAAGTGATGAAACTTCTGATCGCTAGGACGCTTTAAACCTTGCCTGACCGTCATTTGCTCACCTCCGTCTTTCCGAGTCCCGCCAACAGTTCGCAGTTGTTGGGTTTCGACTTGCTGATGCTCGACATGACCAAGATGGAAACACGTGTCGCCTTCGACGCCAGGGCCGAGTTTGCCAATCCAGCGGGCTATGTTCAGGGCGGCTTTCTGTCGGCCATGCTCGACGATACGATTGGTATGCTGGCGACGGTCAAGATCCGTGGCCGCGCCCTGCCCTCGACCATTGACTTGCACACAACATTTCTGCGGCCCGTCAGAACCGGGCTTGTGGAAGTGGTTGCCCGCCTTCGGAATATTGGCCGACAGGTGATCTTTGCCGAGGCCGAGCTATTTGATCCAAGAGGCAAGGAAGCTGCGCGCGCGGTCGCCTCCCTTGCCATTAATCCAATGAAAGCCCCCGCGTCCTGATTCCTGGAAGGAGACCCCAATGAGTGAAGCCTATATCTACGATGCCGTGCGAACGCCGCGCGGGAAAGGTAAAAAAAATGGCAGCCTGCATGAAATCACGGCGTTGAGCCTGGCGACCCAGTCGCTTCAGGCCATCCGGGACAGGAACGAGCTGGACACCCGCGATGTGGATGACGTTGTTCTGGGCTGTGTCTCCCCGGTCGGGGAACAGGGCGCAGACATCGCGCGTATCGCTGTCCTCAACGCCGACTATGCAGAAACGACGGCAGGTGTTCAGATTGACCGGTTCTGTGCGTCTGGCCTCGAAGCCTGCAATATGGCGGCGGCGAAGGTGATGACCGGCGAGGCCGACATGGCCATTGGCGGCGGCGTGGAGAGCATGTCTCGCGTTCCCATGGGTGCGTCCGGCGGGGCGTGGTCAACCGATCCTCAGGTGGCCCTGAAAACCTACTTTGCGCCACAGGGCATCGGAGCCGACACCATTGCCACCAAATATGGCTTTTCCCGGGATGACGTGGACGCTTATGCCGTGGCCAGCCAGCAGCGCGCCGCAAAAGCTTGGGAAGAAGGTCGCTTCAGAAACTCAATCATCCCTGTAAAGGATCAGATGGGTGGGACCCGGCTAGATCATGACGAACACATGCGACCAGATGCGACCATGCAGAGCCTTGGCGCCCTGAACCCAAGCTTTGCCGGCATGGGCGGGATGGGCTTCGACGAGATCATAAAGCAGCGCTACCCTGAACTTGAGAAGATCGATCATGTGCACCATGCCGGAAATTCTTCCGGGATCGTGGACGGCTCCGCTGCCGTTCTTTTTGGATCCAAGGAGATGGGTGAAAAGCACGGCCTGAAGCCCCGTGCGCGGATTCGCGCCATGGCCTCGATCGGATCGGAACCCGGCATTATGCTCACGGGACCGACCTATGTGACCCAGAAGGCCCTGAAAAAGGCTGGCATGGAAGTCGGCGATATTGACTTGTACGAACTGAACGAAGCCTTTGCCTCCGTGCCCATGCTCATGATGCAGTTGCTTGATATTCCACATGAAAAAATGAATGTGAATGGGGGTGCCATCGCCTTTGGGCATCCGCTCGGAGCCACGGGCGCCATGCTTCTGGGCACCATGGTCGATGAACTGGAGCGGACCGGGAAAGAAACCGCTCTGGTGACCCTGTGTGTCGGGGCCGGCATGGGCACCGCCACCATCATCGAACGCATTTAAACCAGATGAACCACACCTACGCAGGACTGGCAGCCGGAACCGCGATTGGAGTCGCAATTGGGGCCGGGACCAAGAACATCGCTCTGGGCGTTGGGGTTGGCATGGCCATTGGCGCCAGCCTGGCTGGCGCCAGTTCTGCAAAATCGAAACAATCGGGCACAGATGCCCAAAAGTCTCAGGAAAAAAGTCAATGAACCTGGAAACATTCTCCTTCAATATTGATGAAGACGGCATCGCACATGCGATCTTTGACGTCCCGGGCCGCAGCATGAACACGCTGACCGGAAAAGCCATTGGCGATATTATTGCCATCACGCAGGAAGTCGCCTCAAATGACGCCATCAAGGGTCTCGTCATTTCCTCGGGAAAGACGTCCGGCTTCTGCGCGGGAGCTGACCTTGGCGAGATGGGACAGAGCGCGGGCGGTGGTAAACCCGAATCCGAAATGAGCGAAGCGGAACTGAAAAAGCTTCAGTTTGACCGGGGATTTTCCCTGAACAAGACCCTTCGCGAACTCGAAACCTGTGGGAAGCCAATTGCTGTCGCCCTCAACGGGCTCGCACTCGGCGGAGGTCTGGAAGTGGCGCTGGCCGGGCACTATCGCGTTGCGGCCAATGACAATCCGAAAATCCAGTTTGGACTGCCCGAAGCCAAGATCGGACTTCTGCCCGGCGCGGGTGGCACTCAGAGACTGCCGCGTCTTGTTGGTATGCAGGAGGCCCTTCCCCTGATCCTTCAGGGAAAAAGCTTTACGGCCGAAAAAGCCCTTGCCATGGGGGTGGTCAACGAACTTGCTCCGGCGGCCGACACCGTCGAGCGGGCCAAAGCCTGGGTCAAAGCGAACCCGGACGCGAAGGCCCCATGGGACGAAAAAGGGTTCAAGGTCCCCGGCGGCGTCCCCCACCGCAGCCCCGGTGCCGGACAGGTGGCGACCTTTTCGAATGCTATGCTGGCCGCGAATTCCTATGGAAATTATCCGGCTCAGAAAAACATCCTGTCCTGCGTCTATGAAGGGATACAGGTCCCGATTGATGCCGGTCTGAGAATTGAAACCCGCTACTTTATCAATACCCAGCAGCGCCCGGAAGCGAAGGCCATGATCCGGTCACTGTTTCTGTCAACGCAAGCCCTGTCCAAGGGAGCAAGCCGTCCGCAGGGGGTTCCAAAATATGAACTCGGCAAAGTCGCGGTCATCGGTGCCGGCCTGATGGGGGCGGGGATCGCCTTCGAGCAGGCCAAAGCCGGCATTCAGACGGTTCTGGTCGACGTGTCGAAGGACAATGCCGAAAAGGGCAAGGACTATTCCCGGCGGCTGGTCGAGAAACAGGTCAGCCGGGGTAAGATGACCCAGGAGAAAGGCGACGCGCTGCTCGCCCGGATTCACACAACAGAGTCATATGACGATGTGAAGGGCGCAGATCTGGTCGTCGAAGCCGTTTTCGAGGACCCGGACCTGAAAGCGAAAATCACCCAACTTGCCGAAGCCCAGCTCAGCGACACCGCTGTGATGGGGTCCAACACCTCGACCCTACCGATTACAGGTCTGGCGAAAGCCTCCATCCGCCCTGAAAACTTCATCGGGATCCATTTCTTCTCCCCCGTCGAGCGCATGGGCCTGGTGGAAATCATCATGGGCAAGGACACGACAGACGAAACCCTTGCCAAGACCATCGACTATGTTCTGGCCATTCGCAAAACGCCCATTGTGGTGAATGACTCCCGGGGGTTCTACACGTCGCGGTGCTTTGGCACCTACACACAGGAGGGCCTCGCCATGCTGTCTGAGGGCATCAAGCCGGCCATCATTGAGAATGTCGGGCGCCAGTCCGGTATGCCCATGGGGCCACTGGAAGTCTCCGACAGTGTTGGTCTCGACACCGCGTTGAAGGTTGGGCGCCAAATGGCAGCCGCGTCCGGCATCGATTACAGCGGGAACGAGCTGGGTCAGATGATGGCCTGGCTGGTGGAAGATCAGGGACGCGTCGGCCGCAAGGCCGGAAAGGGATTTTACGATTATAATGAGAAGGGCAAACCTGATCGTCTCTGGCCCGATCTGAACAGCCAGATTGAGGTGAAAGTCGACGAATGCCCCCCAGATCTCAAACAGGAAATCAAGAACCGGCTCCTGGTCCGACAGGCGATTGAAGTCGCCCGTTGCTTTGAAGAAGGGGTGATCACCGATGCCCGAGACGGCGATATCGGATCCATTCTGGCCTGGGGCTTTGCCCCTTATACTGGCGGATGCTGTTCCTATGTCGACCTGATCTGGGGCATCGAGGCCTTCGTGAAAGAGGCAGACCGCCTCGCGGACAAGTATGGAGACCGGTTCCGCCCGGGCGCCATGCTCCGGGATATGGCCGCAAAAGGAGAGGGTTTTTACGATCGCTTCCCGCCGGCGGGGGCCGCAGACAGCCAAGCGGCTTAAGCGCGACCTTCAAATGCAACAGAGGCCGGGTTGTCACCCGGCCTTTTTCTTTGCCCGGCAGATCTACGGGTTTCTACGGATAAAAGACCAGACGTCCTCTGCATATGGTGAAAACCAGAACCAAGGAGGACGTTTCGATGAGTGTTTACGCCCTGCTCGGGGGGGACCCCGATCATGTTGCCGCACAGGTTGCGTGTGCAGCCGCAGTGACAAAGCGGCTGAAATCGACCCTGATTGGACTGGCGCCGATGCCGGATCCCGCAAATGCAGCGGTCTATGTTGCCGGGCCCGACATGGTCATGACAGGAAGTGCCGGAATCACCGCGATAAGGAAGGCACAGGAAGCCTCGATCGCCACCTTGAATCAGGTCTTTGATCAGGCGTGCGATGCGGCAGGCAACTGGCTCAAGCACACCTTTCATCATGAAACGGGTGACATTGCCTTCCGGTCCGCTGGCGCAGCCGCTCTGGCCCGGGCAATGGTTCTCCCTCACCAGTCGGTGGAGACGGCCCATGCGCTGAATCCGGCCTTTGAACATCTTCTGATGGAAGCCCGCTTACCCATCATACTCGCCCCCTTCGCCACATGTCCTGACGAGACCTGCATGATTGCCTGGGACGGAAGTCCACAAGCCGCCAGATCAATTCGACTGCATCTTGATCTCATTGGAAGCTACAAAAAGGTGATCATCGCGCAGAACGCTGACAAGCTGCGGACAGCGGCGCTGGCCGGTGGATCAACAGACCCCGCCGCCCTTGCTGACTTCCTCCATGAGCAACGCAATGAAACCGATATTGTGACCCTGAAGGGCCCGCTTTCGGAGTCGCTGATCGCCAGTGCCGCGGAGCATCAGTCGGGCCTGATTGTCATGGGCGCTTACGGCCATAGCCGACTGGGAGAACTCCTGTTTGGCGGGACCAGCAAGTCCATGCTTAGGCGTGACGACGCACCCGCTCTGGCTCTGTCACACTAGGAGGATTGATCATGTCTTTGAAACGCATCACGCTCCGGCTGGCCCGCAACCCCGGGCATCCAGATGGCGACCAGCGTCAGGGCTATGTGATTTTGGCTCCGCTCACGCCAGATGGGCATCTTGACGTGAACGAGTGGCGCCACAGTCGGGAAGAGTGCATCGTTCGGCGCTTTCACCCTGACCCGGAGCTCAAAGCGGACGGCCTGCTGACACACCGCGGCAGCCATTGGCGGTTCCATTATGATGAAGAACATGAGGGCCCGGACGAGGGCGGTTACCAGCTGGACGAGCACACCTTTCGTCCTGGCGAGTATGTCACCATTGCCGACCATGGCGAAAAACCCCTGACATATCTGGTCACCGAGGTGACCCACCCCTGATTGGAGCCTTCACAGCCTGAGGCGCGCCCCGAACTCCTCCCAGCGGTCGGTTTCGACCGAAAAACTTGGGTGCCGCAGCCTCAGGCTGAACATCACACAACCAAACGCGACGCATTTGCCTTTTTTTTGCCCTGTTAACGCTCGCCGCAGCTGCTAGGTAACAGGGAAAGGAGATTGGCTCATGCTGCTTAGCGGGATTTTTCTGGTGTGCACCAGCCTGACATTTGCATTTCAAGTGGCGGCCCCCGCCACCACTATCCTGCAGCTGAGTGCTCCGCCGGCGGCCCCCGCTGAGAGCGCACCACACAATACGGTCGACCACGAAGCCCCGGATCTCGAGCCCCTTCAGGCTGACGGTCAGATGGCCGATCTCACCCAGAGTGAAGACGCTGAAACCATATCTGCTGAGGACACACCCCCGCGTCCCGCCGCACAAAGCCCCGGACACGGGCAAGAGGATATGCATCTGGTAGCCCCTGAGGCATGGGACCCTTATGTCGACGCAGCCCGCACAGCGCTCGCCACTGTGCGCACAGCTCGAGGCCGTTTCCTGCAGGTGAACGACGATGGATCATATATCGAGGGTAACTTCGCTTTGCGTCGCCCGGGACGCATGCGATTTGAGTATGACGCCCCAAGCCCGATCCTGATCGTGGCGGACGGGACAACGGTCGCCATCACCGACACTGATTTGGAAACGGTGGACCGCGTGCCTCTCTCAAGCACACCGCTAAATGTCCTGCTGGATGATGATATAGACTTCGAGGCAGAAGTCGAAACGCTGCAGATCCTCAAATGGCCCGACCAGATGGCGATCACGGTTCAGTCGCTGTCGGGTGACGTGGAAGGCATGTTGACCCTGCTCTTCGACAGCGACGCCAAAACCCTGATCGGATGGCGCTCGATCGACACCGAAGGCCTGACGACCCAAATCACCCTTTCCGAAGTTGAAACTGGCATCCGGCTCAACCCCCGCTTATTTCGGCTGGATGAGCCGGCCGACGAAGACGATGAGCGCTAGATGAAGTGGAAAGCGCCGGTCCGCCAAATGACCGACCGGCGCATCACCGCGTGCGTCCCCACGCAATCTAGGCCTGATCACAGGACTAGACCGGTCCTGCAGAAATAGACCCACAAATGTCAGGTGTCTATACTTATATTTTGGACAGAGTGAGATACAGATGCAGATAGGCTTTTCTAAACAGTATTATTGGCCGACCTTTGACGCATGAGATCTGCGAAACGTTCGAACAAGTAAAAACTGTCCTGCGGCCCCGGGCTGGCTTCCGGGTGGTGCTGGACCGAGATAATCGGCTTTCCGACAACGCGCAGCCCGGAATTTGTTCCGTCAAATAAGGAAATGTGGCTTTGCTCAACACCTTCCGGCAGGCTCTCAGGATCAACGGTAAAGCCATGGTTCATGGAGACGATTTCAACCTTCCCGGTTTCCAGGTCTTTGACCGGGTGATTGGCCCCATGGTGGCCCTGATCCATCTTTTTGGTCCGCGCCCCGAGGCTGAGCGCAAGCAGCTGATGGCCAAGACAAATACCGAGTAGCGGCAATCCGCTTTCAATCAGGGCCGATAAAAGGGGCCCCGTTCGCTCATGGGTCGCAGCAGGATCTCCGGGACCATTGGACAGAACAACGCCATCCGGTGCCATGGCCCGGATCGTTTCAAAGTCTGTGTCCCCGCTGACCACAGTGACCCTCGCCCCCACATTGGAGAGATTGCGGAGGATGTTCTTCTTGACGCCGAAATCGACCACAACCGCATGGTAGTCGGCGTCCTCAAGGGGTTCGAAACCTCTTGTGAGATCCCATAGACGTTCCTGATGGTCGAACTTCGCATCCGCGGTGACATTGGCGGCAAGATCTGCCGCTTCGAGTCCTTCCCACGCTGCCGCGGCCTTAATCAGCGCGTCAATGTCGATGTCGCCATCAGGCGCATGGATGATCGCGGCCTTCGGCATCCCCGACTCGCGGATGTATCGGGTGAGCGCCCTTGTATCCACCCCGGAGAGACCAATAATCCCCTGCCGCGCCAACCAGGTGTCAAAGTGGTCCTCAGCTCTCCAATTCGACGGTGGCGTCACCGGCTCGCGGAAAATCGCGCCCCGGGCCGCTGTCGCTGCCTCGGCGGTGGACTCTTCGCGATCGGCCGCATTCGCACCAACATTCCCAATGTGAGGAAACGTAAAAAGAACAAGCTGTTCGGAGTAGGACGGATCCGTCAGGATTTCCTGATATCCGGTCATGGCCGTGTTGAAACAAAGCTCACCGACAGCGGCACCGACCTTGCCGGCTCCAGAGCCGAGAAATACAGTTCCATCCGAGAAGGCGATGGCCCCCGTCGCACTGGCAGATTGATTTCCGTCCGACAAAGTCGTATCTCCGATCGCTTGCGTCCAACACTGACCCTGCGCAGACTTTAAGAGTTTGGCAGGCAAACGAAGGGCAAATAGGGGGCTCCGGTTCAAGCCGTCAAGCGGTTTTGACCTTTGATGAGTGGCTTTTGAAACTTTCGATGAACGATCCTGCACATCAGAGCTCCTTCTCCATGCGGGCGGCCATCTGTCAGGCCCTGAGCGATGCCGAACACCAAAACCCTAACAGCGTACAGGCGCAGACCTTGCGGCTCATCAAATGCGCACTGGATGATCGTGATGTTGTCGCCAGGGCACGGGGTGACTGCAGCGGATGCGTTGATCAGGAGATTGTCAGTCTGCTCGAAACCATGGTGGAGCAGAGGGAAGCCTCCGCGGCAGGATACGATGACACGGGACGGATTGCAGATGCCGATCGCGAACGTCAGGAAATAGAAGTCATACAGAAATTTCTTCCCAGGCCGCTGTCAGGCGAAAGTCTCGAACGGGCTGTTGAGGCCGTGATTGCCGATTTGGAGGCGACGAAACTCAAAGATGTGGGCCGCTGCATGGCAGCGTTGAGAGCGCGTTATCCGGGCCAAATTGAGTGCTCCACAGCCGGGCAGGCCGTTCGGTCTGCTTTGTGCTGACGCTAGGAAACGCCAGATTTCTGATTTGCGAATCCAGTTCGCCCTTTCAACCCGGTCATTTGCAACATATCCTCGCCGAATGACTCCATCCGTGCGCATCCCAGACGGCTTTGTCGACGAATTGAAGGCGCGTATCCGCTTGTCAGAGGTCATCGGGCGCAAGGTAAAGCTGAAGAAGCAAGGCAAGGAATGGGTCGGCCTGTCCCCCTTCACGAATGAAAAGACCCCCAGCTTTTACGTCAATGATCAGAAGAAGATATTCAAATGTTTCTCCTCGGGAAAAGGCGGCGATGTTATCGCATTTGTGATGGAAACAGACCGCCTGTCCTTCATGGAGGCGGTCGAAAAGCTGGCTGACGAGGCCGGCATGAGCCTGCCAAAGGCAACACCGGAAAGTCAGGAAAAGTATGACCGGCGCCGGCGCCTCGAAGCGGCTTGCGAGGCGGCAGCGACCTTTTTCGAAACACAGCTGCGCCGGGAACCTGGCTCAGAAGCCCGGCATTATCTTGCAAAGCGAGGTCTGAAACCAGAGTCGTGGTCACGCTATCGCCTCGGTTTTGCGCCAGACGAGTGGCGAACAACCCTGACCCAGCTAAAATCGGAAGGGTTCACCACACAGGAGCTTATTGAGGCCGGTCTTGCCATCGCCCCGGAAGGCGGCGGCGACCCCTATGACCGATTCCGGGGCCGACTGATTTTTCCAATCACTGACCTTCGTGGTCATGTGATTGCCTTTGGTGGCCGCGCTCTGCAGGCCGATGCCAAGCCCAAATACCTCAATTCCAGCGATACCGAGCTGTTTCATAAATCGCGTATCCTGTATCGCTACAAGGCCGCGCGCGAAGCCTTTGGCGCGACCGATGAAAGCGGCCTGATTGTGTGCGAAGGCTACATGGATGCCATTGCTCTTTCAGAAGCAGGATTCGGGCATGCGGTTGCGCCGCTTGGAACCGCCCTGACCGAAGATCAACTTACCCTGCTGTGGCGGGCGGGGCCCGAACCCATCCTGTGTTTCGACGGCGATCGCGCCGGCCGCGACGCGGCATACAGATCCGTGGAAAGAGCGCTCCCCAGCCTGCAGCCGGGCCGCTCCGTCTTCTTCTGCCTGCTCACGGATGGAAAAGATCCTGACGACATCCTCCGCGAGCAGGGGCGTGACGCAATGCGGCTTCAGCTGGATAACGCCCTGCCCCTTGTTGAGGTCCTCTGGCAACGGGAGCGTGATGCCGAGCCCCTCAACACTCCAGAACGTCAGGCCGGTCTGGAACAGCGGCTGATGTCGGCTGTTTCTGCCATTCAGCATCCCGCCGTACGGGCGGCCTATGAACGCGAGCTAAAAGCCCGCATGCGCGACCATCTCTGGCAGTTACGAGCCCCGACCCGGTCGCCCAGACGGGGCACGCAAGCCGCTCAGCCACTGCGGAAACAGCCTCCTCCTGCAAAGACCAGGGGGCTCGGCCTGATTGTCCGGGCGGTCGACCAGCACCACCTTGCCGAGACTGGAATTGAGGGGCTGGCCCAAGCCTATCTGCCTGACCCGGATGTGGCCGCGATACGAGATGCGATTTTAACGCAGATGGAAGCAGGATTACCAGTTGACCGAGACCATCTGTCAACCCATTTACAGGCTAATGGAAAAAAGCGCGCCTCTGATTTGCTAACTACATACCCCGTAATTCCGGAGATCGCCCCAGGTGGGCATGAGGAACGGGAATGGCTGATCGCCCTTGAGCAATATGCGCGCCCGGATGGCGACAGGCCTTCCGCGACCCGTTCCGGGGATGCCTTTGGCAGTCCGGAGGACGCGCGTCTGCGGCACAGGCGGGTGTCAGAAAGACGGGCACGCACGGTGCGCCTCAGCGAGGCAGCGGAACAAGCCGATCAGGATTGATCGAAACGCGACGAAATTAGGACGAAGTCCACGCCGAGGCGTGCGGACAGGAGGAATTTGATGGCGAAGGCGAAAGCGAATGAGACGGACGCCGCGGTTGAAGACCGCCCTGTCCTCGATCTGAATGACACCAAAGTCAAAAAGTTCATGAAAGAAGCGCGGGAAAAGGGCTATGTCACCGTAGAGGAGCTCAATGCCATTCTTCCGGCGGATGAACTGTCCTCCGATCAGATAGAAGACACCATGGCGATGATGTCCGAGCAGGGCATCAGCGTGGTCGAGAACGACGAAGAAGGCGAGAGCAGCGCCGCCAAGGGATCGGCGGTGGCTAAGTCCAGCTCGGAAAAAGCGGTGACAAAGAAGGGCAATGCCCGGAATTCAGACCGGACAGATGATCCGGTACGCATGTATCTTCGGGAAATGGGCTCCGTGGAATTGCTGTCGCGTGAGGGCGAGATCGCGATCGCCAAACGCATCGAGGCGGGTCGCGATGCCATGATCAGGGGCCTGTGCGAAAGCCCCCTGACATTTGAAGCCATGATGGTCTGGCGCGACGAACTGGTCAACGAGCGCATCCTGCTGCGCGACCTGATCGACCTAGAGGCAACCTACGGCGCCGAGAATCCAGCTCCTGAACCGGAGGAGGAGGAAGACGAAGAGGAAGACGAGCGCGAAAACGAGACTGTTGAAGAGCGTCATGCCCGGGAAGAACGCGAAGATGAGGAAGAAGGCGCCGCCATGTCGATGTCGGGCATGGAGGCCGAGCTTCGGGATGGGGTTCTGGAAAAACTCGATGAAGTGGCCAACGCCTTTGGCAAGTTCAGAAAACTTCAGGAAAAACTGGTCGGTCGGCGCCTAGAAGGCAAAGCGCTGACCCCCAAGGATCAGGAGACCTATGACAACATCTCGGTGAGTATTGTTGATACGCTCAAAACCATGCACATCAACAACGCCCGGATCGAGGCTCTGGTCGAACAGCTTTATGCGATCAATAAAAAACTGATGAGCCTCGAGGGACAGCTGATGCGGCTGGCCGATGCGCATGGTGTGCCACGTGCAGACTTCCTGACCGCCTATTTCGGGCATGAACTCGACCCCACCTGGCCACAGGATGTGAGCGGACGCTCCAAAAAATGGGAACGGTTCATAACCCGCGAAGAAACAAAGGTTGAGTCGCTTCGCAGCGAGATTTCGACAGTGGCTCAGGAAATCGGCATACCGATCGATGATTACCGCCAAATCGTTCAGCGCGTTCAGAAGGGTGAACGCGAAGCCCGGATCGCGAAGAAGGAAATGGTCGAAGCCAATCTGAGGCTCGTGATCTCCATCGCGAAGAAATATACCAATCGCGGCCTTCAGTTCCTGGATCTGATCCAGGAGGGCAATATCGGCCTGATGAAAGCGGTCGACAAATTCGAATATCGGCGGGGCTACAAGTTCTCCACCTATGCCACCTGGTGGATTCGTCAGGCGATCACCCGCTCTATTGCCGATCAGGCCCGGACGATTCGTATTCCGGTGCACATGATTGAAACAATCAATAAAATTGTGCGCTCGCAGCGTCAGATGTTGCATGAGATCGGCCGGGAGCCGACACCGGAAGAACTCGCCGAGAAGCTTGGCCTGCCGCTTGAAAAAATTCGAAAAGTCCTGAAAATTGCAAAAGAGCCCATTTCCCTCGAGACACCGATCGGCGATGATGAGGACTCAAATCTGGGTGACTTTATCGAAGACAAGATGGCGCTGCTGCCTGTCGATGCTGCGATCCAATCAAATCTCAGACAAACAACGACCCGCGTGCTCGCCTCTCTGACCCCACGCGAAGAACGGGTTCTGAGAATGCGGTTTGGGATTGGAATGAACACCGACCACACGCTCGAGGAAGTCGGGCAACAGTTCAGCGTTACACGGGAACGGATCCGCCAGATTGAAGCCAAAGCCCTGCGCAAGCTGAAGCATCCCTCGCGTTCGCGGAAACTGCGGAGCTTCCTCGACACATAAGGAGGGCCCGGGCGTGCACGATGCAGAGCGACTGGCGGGCTTCCTCCGCAACGCGGTGAGAGTTTCGGTATTTACCGGAGCCGGCATCTCGACGGAAAGCGGGATTCCGGATTTTCGGTCCCCCGGTGGCGTCTGGAGCAAGATGCAGCCAATCTACTTTCAGGACTTTGTCGCTTCCAGAGATGCGCGGCGGGAAAGCTGGAATAGGGTGTTCAACAGAACCGCTGGCTGGACAGGCGCCTCGCCAAATGCCGGCCATTTCGCGGTTGCGGACCTGGTCGGGATCGGGAAAGTCAGCGGCATCATCACCCAGAACGTCGATAATCTTCATCAGGATTCCGGAGTGCCAGAGTCTCAGGTCATTGAGATCCACGGCAACGCCTCCTATGCCACCTGTCTTGACTGCCGCACGCGCTACGAATTTGAGGCGTTACGCCCGGCTTGGGAGCAAGATCGTGACCTCACCTGCAAGACATGTGGCGGCCTGTTGAAGTCGGCGACCATCTCCTTCGGGCAGGCCATGCCTGAAGACAGAATGATGAAGGCAGAGGCTGAAGCCCTGTCGTGCGACCTGATGCTTGTTCTGGGATCATCTCTGGTTGTTTATCCTGCGGCGGGGCTCCCGCTTCTGGCCAAGCAGAACGGGGCAAAGCTGGTTATCGTGAATCGTGAAGAAACCGACCAGGACCGCTATGCGGATCTGGTTCTACATGCCGAAATCGGGCCTTTGCTGTCGGCCGCATCAACGCTGGTCAAAGCGTCTCTTTAACTCTGGGGCTTGGCACTTCGGCCCTGCAGGCGAAGCAAGCCATAGACGAGCAGGCCCGACCCGACCAGACCCAATCCGGCAAGGGCCTCAGCAGGCCGGTCCAGCGCA
>CAJXMY010000033.1 GCA_913056435.1 uncultured Hyphomonadaceae bacterium
TCCAAGCTGCACACGGGGGTTCGATTCCCCCTACCCGCTCCACCTCCGCCCGGCCGCGACCGCGGCCACGTCCTGGCGAATCGGACGAAGCTCCACCTCCGCGTGGCCGCTGCCCCTGACGGGCGCGGCAACGGAGTCTCGAAGAGTGTAATGGCGCCGATGGCCCTGACCCGTCTGGCACGAAACTGACGGCTGGCCGCACTGAAAGTGGCCTCTTCATGTTCCTGGGGGGGAGAACAGGCCAGAGCGGTGGCTTCGTCTAGCGCGAGGCCTGCCGTGACACGCGCCTGCCTGGCAGAGCCAGCCAGATCGGCAACGAGAATCCAGTCATGCCGTGCCAGAGCTGACTCACGGGGGACTGTGGCAGCCCGGCCCGAAGCGAGCAGCCAGACCTCGCTTCCCGGTGCCCGCCGACGCGCGATGCGATCAGGCCACGCCCGCGCCAGGACGTTGGCCGGTTGGCCTGCCGGGGGGATGTGGTCACTCCAGCTTTCAGCCTGAGACCTCAGGGCTCTGGCCCTTGGGGACGGGTCCTTCAGGAACCTGGATAAACGGTCTGACAGATCATCGGATGCTCCGCCAAGGCCTGGTTCACTGATCAGGACCGCCAGATGTGCAGCCAGAGCCCTGTGTTCCGGCGAGGTGGCCGAGGCGATCAACGCTGCCAGGCGGGGCGCAACGGGAAGTTTGGCCATGGCGCGCCCGCGATCTGTCAGGTGCCCTTCCGTGCCAATGGCGTTCAGATTGTAAAGGGTTTGGCGGGCTGCAGCGAGCCGTCCTCTGGGGGGAGGGTCAACCCAGCTCAAGCGCTCAGGGTTTGTTTCGCCCCACTGGGCGAGAGACAGGACGAGGCCCGTCAGGTCCGCAGTCAGGATTTCGGGTGCGGGCTGGGGTGGCAGCCCCCTTGTTTCCGCCTCGTCCCACAGGCGATAGCAGGTGCCTGGCCCAAGCCGTCCGGCACGACCCCGTCTCTGGTCAACGCTGGCGCGAGATGCCCGTTGGGTAACCAGCTTTGGTGAAGTCTCGAGCCCCGTCCACTCCGGTACACGGGTGAGCCCGCTGTCAATGACGACGGAGACCCCCTCAATAGTCAGAGAGGATTCGGCAATATCTGTGGCCAGAACGATTTTTCTGTCCGGTGGTGTGACAGCCCGGATAGCGGCGTCCTGAGCCTCCGGCCCGAGGGCCCCGTAAAGAGGCGTCACAACGGCCTTCAGCTTGAGGCGGTCAAGGTGCTCGGCCGTGCGGCGAATTTCGCGGGCGCCCGGGAGAAAGGCGAGGATAGAGCCTGTGGAAGCCCTAAATGCCCGATCGATGATGTTCGCCATGTGCTGTTCGAGACCGTTTCTGGACTTTCCAACATAGACGGTCTCGACGGGATGCTGGCGTCCAGAACTTTCCAGTACCTCGCATTGAAGATGGCGCGAGAGCTTTTTGGTATCCAATGTGGCAGACATGGCCATGATGCAGAGATCTGGTCGCAAAACAGACTGGGCTTCCTGCACGAGGGCCAGGCCCAAATCATTGTTCAGCCGCCGCTCGTGAACTTCGTCGAAAAGAACCGCGCCGACTCCGTGAAGCTCTGGTGATTCGATCAGACGGCGCAGGAAAACCCCGTCTGTCATGACCTCCACCCTGGTCGCCCGGCTCCGCTTCTGTTCAATACGGGTCGACAGACCAATGCGTTCTCCGACCCCTTCCCCGAGTGTGGCCGCCATGCGCTCGGCGGCGAGCCGGGCCGCCAGGCGGCGAGGTTCAAGGACTAGAATGCGCCCGGCCAGCCCTGGAACGTCTGGAAGAAGGCCACCAAGGGCCAGAGGGACGCGGGTGGTTTTGCCAGCCCCGGGGGGTGCCCCCAGAACGAGGCGCTGTTTCGCCCTGAGATGACGGACAATATCTGGCAGCAATGTCTCGATCGGCAGGTCGGTCATGATGTTGGTTGTCATGGCCTGTGCTGGATGGTTTCGCAATCCGCTGATTTCCCCTAAAGCCTTTCCGGTCGAACGGAATGGAGCCCTGCCTTGAGCGATAGACCCGAGATTTCTGTGGTTGTGCCGGTCCACAATGAGGCTGGCAACGTTCCGGGCCTGGTTGCCGAAATCGCCGGGGCCCTGTCCGGACGTGCCTATGAAATGATTTTTGTCGATGATGCCTCACGTGATGAGACCCGCCACATCCTCGCTGGTCTGAAAGCAACTCATCCTGAGTTGCGCGTGCTCAGCCATCGTCAGAATGCCGGTCAGTCCCGCGCCATTCGGACGGGTATTCAGGCGGCCCGGGCTGAAATTATTGGAACGCTGGATGGAGATGGTCAGAATGATCCCGCCGACCTTCCGGCCCTGTACAGGAGGCTGGTTCGCCCGGATGCGCCGCATGCGCTGGCGATGGTGATGGGGCGTCGGGCCACCCGGAAGGATACGCTGTGGAAGCGATTTGGCAGCCGGTTTGCCAACGCCATCCGGCGCCGGTTGTTGCGGGATTCGTGCGATGACAGCGGCTGTGGCATCAAGGTGATGCGCCGGGTGGCGTATCTGCATCTTCCTTATTTTGACCATATGCATCGTTACATGCCGGCTTTGATCAGCGCGGAAGGCGGCGCCGTTGAATTTGTCGACGTCAATCACCGAGAGCGCGGCTCCGGCACATCGAATTACAGCAATTTCGGTCGTCTCTGGGCCGCGCTGTCGGACCTGCGCGGCGTGATCTGGTTGATCCGGCGGCGCCGGCACCCCGGCGGCACCGACGAGCTCTGATCTCGGACCGGATCGCGTCCTAATCCCTTTGCATCTCTCGTCGGAATGTTTAACCATGTGGGCGGAGGTGCGTGGTGTCGAGGTCATATCTATCTGCTATCGGGATTGCGCGCTTACAGAACAGACGCCAAGGCGGTGCGGGTCAGGGTCACCCGGATCGTCAGTTTCGGGGATCACCAATGCGAACCATGCTTAGCGCCTTCCCATTATTCATTATCCCCGTCGGGATATATTCTCTGATTGCTCTGGCCACGGGAGGAGACCCCGTGACCCTCGCCATGGGTGAAACTGTTTTGACAGACCGAGGGTCGCCCATGATGGCTGTCCTGGGTGGAAAATTTCTGATCGTTCCCATGCTCGGTGGCAGCACGGACTGGGTCTTGACCAAAGGCGATGCTCTGCTCCTGCTGTCGATCGGGGTCCTGTTCCTTGAGATCCTGAAGTCGACCAGCACCCACACCGCGTCGATCATGAACCACGCCTTTTCGATGTTGATCTTCATTGGCTGCCTGATCGCATTCCTGTTGCATCCCAATTTTGCGACGTCGGTATTTTTCATTATCACCATCATGGCGCTGCTGGATGTCCTTGCTGGCGTTGTGGTGACGATTATCGCGGCCCGCCGTGATTTTGCTCTCAGCGAGGGTTGAGGGCCGGGGAAAAGACGGAAGGGAGGAAGAGATGCTTTGTGCATTCCGGTCCTTCACAGGGTCGATCACTGATTTAGTGTTCCCTTCCAGAGTGTAAGCTGAGCGAGATGGGGGAGCCCTATGGATAGCCTGGAACATTGGATCGTTATGATTTCCGATCTGGTTTGGGGGGGCAACTGGGGCGACCAGCGGATTTTCCCAATGGGACCGATCGCTCTCATCCTGTTGGGCTCGGGCCTTTTCTTCATGCTGCGATTGGGGGCCCGGCCCTTGCGGCGGCTCGGTCCGGCCATTGGTGAAGTCTGGCAGGGACGCAAAGGCAACGGGGATCCCAATGCGATCACCCCGTGGCAGGCGCTCTCCACCGCCTTGTCCGGGCAGGTGGGGACCGGGAACCTGGCCGGTGTGGCGACCGCGATCACCCTGGGTGGACCTGGAGCGATCTTCTGGATGTGGATTACGGCTTTTTTCGGGATGGCGCTGGCCTTTGCGGAATCCTCTCTCGCCATCAAGTTTCGGGAAAAAGACGAATATGGCCGCATCAATGGTGGCCCCATGTATTACATCAAAAATGGGTTGGGCGGGAAATGGATGATCCTGGCGGTCCTTTTCTGCATCGGGACCATCTTTTCTGCTATGGCCACAGGGGGTATGGTTCAGGCGAATTCCATCACGCAAACCGTCGTTCGCAGCGCTGAAGCGAGCGGGATTGGTTTGCCGAGCTGGGCGGTCGGGCTGGTGATTGCCGGGCTCACCTTCATGGTGATCATCGGCGGGATCAAGTCGATCGGATCGGTCGCGGGGAAGGTCGTGCCCTTCATGGCCGCCCTCTATGTCGGGGTCGCCCTGATCGTTCTGATCCTGAATGCGCCCCAAATTCCCGGCGCGCTCTGGTTGATCATTTCGTCGGCTTTTGGCCTGCAGGAAGCTGCAGGTGGCGCGACGGGGTATCTTGTTCTGGCGGCCATGCGGGCGGGTATTGCCCGCGGACTGTTCTCCAACGAGGCAGGGCAGGGGTCTGCGCCCATTGCCCATGCGGCGGCCCAGACTAAAAACCCCGTTGTTCAGGGTGAGATTGCCATGATCGGCGTGTTTATCGATACGCTGGTGATCTGCACCATGACCGCGCTGGTGATTCTGACGACGACAGGGACCTGGACCACGGAAGCGGGCACCGTCACGACCCATATCTGGGAGGCTGCAGGTCTTGAAGCCTCGGCGATTACCAACGAGGCCTATGCCCGGGCCTTCCCGGGGGGCGGCCTTTTTGTGTCCGTCTGTCTGGCCCTGTTCGCCTTTACCACCATCATTGGCTGGAGTTATTATGCCGAACAGGCGGTAACCTTCCTGATCGGAGAATGGGCAACGCATCCGATCCGGGTCTTCTGGGTCGGTGTGATCTTTGTCGGTGCCATCCTGGAGGTCCGGTTCGTCTGGATGTTCGGTGATCTGGCTAACGCCTCCATGGCCTTCCCCAACCTGATTGCCATACTGGCGCTGTCCGGCGTGGTGCTCGGAATGCATCGGCGCAATGGTGACCCGGATACACCGGATGGGAACAGCGTTCTGCTTGAGCATGCCGGTAAACCCGCCGAGTCGGCTCCTCCCACGGGTTAGGAACGGGCCGGCGGAAGAAAGACCGGGGGCGGGCCTTCCGAGGAAGCCCCGTTTTTGTGGGATCTTAACGCATCCTGATCTACGCTTCCGGTCATGACGGACCAGACGAGAATCACCGCCTTTCTCGAAATGATGTCGGCCGAAAAAGGGGCCGCGATCAACACGCTTGACGCTTATGCCCGGGATCTCAGCGACGCTTCGGATTTTCTGTCGGGCGGTCTGGCGCAGGCGGAACAGGCCGACCTTTCGCGCTGGCTCCAGGCCCTCGCCGCAGAGGGCCTGGCGGCATCGTCGCAAGCCCGGAAGCTGTCCACTTTGCGGCAGTTCTTCCGCTTCCTCTTTGAAGACGGTGACCGCCGGGATGACCCGACGCGCCGGCTCGAAGGACCTAAAACGGTGCGTCCGGTTCCAGATGTGCTGAGCCGGGACGAGATGACGCGGCTCCTGGAGGCCTGCGGATCCGATGTGCGGATGACCTGCCTTGTGGAACTGCTCTATGGGGCAGGGCTCAGGGTCAGTGAGCTGGTCAGTCTGACGCTTGGAACGTTGCCCCGTCGCCGTTCCGGACGCTGGGAGACCCGCGACATCATTATTCGGGGCAAAGGGGGGAAGGACCGGCTGTGTCCGCTTGGCCCGCCGGCCCTCCTTGCCCTCAGCCACTGGCTGGAGGTTCGCGCCGGGAGCCTGCCGGAAAAGGATCCCCGCCGCGATCGCCGTGACGCCTATGTGTTTCCCTCCCGTGGCAAGACTGGCCACCTCACCCGACGGCGCCTGGGCCAGCTCCTGGACGGGCTGGCAGCAAGGGCCGGTCTTGCGCCGGCCAAGGTCCATCCCCACGCCCTGCGTCACGCTTATGCCACCCATCTCCTGCAGGGCGGCGCCGACCTGCGCTCGGTGCAAAGCCTGCTCGGCCATGCCGACATCGCCACCACGCAGATCTATACCCATGTGCTGACCGAAGAGCTGGCCGCGCTGCTTGAAACGGCTCATCCCCTGGCCCAATCCTAAAGGGTCTGGACGGACGGGACCGGGCGCCTCTATAGACCGGATCAGCCAGACAGAAGGACCCCCCAGATGAGCCAGAAAGCGCCCCGCCAGTTTTTCAAACCCCTCGCGGCCGGCGCCCCCGAACCGATGCGGGATCTGCCGGTCCGCCTGGAGCGGATGATCCATTTCGTTCCGCCGCATCTCGACAAGGTCCGTGCCAAGGTCCCGGCCATGGCGGACAACGCCGATGTGATTCTCGGCAATCTGGAAGACGCGATCCCCGCCGATGCCAAGGAGGCCGCGCGCGCCGGTGTCATCGAAATGGCCGGCATGATAGACTGGCAGGCCCGGGGCACAGGCTTCTGGAGCCGGGGCAACCCACTCAACTCCCCGTGGTTCCAGGACGATGTTCGCGACCTCGTGCTCAAGGCCGGTCACCAGCTCGACGTCCTGATGATCCCCAAGGTGGAAGGCCCGTGGGACATTCATTTCGTCGACCAGTTCGTCGCCCAGCTGGAGGCGAAAGCCGGCCTGTCCCGTCCCATCCTGCTGCATGCCATTCTCGAAACCGCCGAAGGCGTGGCCCGGGTCGAGGAGATCGCCCTTGCCAGCCCGCGCATGCAGGGCATTTCGCTGGGCCCGGCCGACCTCGCCGCCAGCCGCAAGATGAAGACCACGCGGGTCGGGGGCGGACACCCCGCCTACCGCGTGATCGAGGATCCCCGCAAGGATGGCGGACCACGGGCCGCCGCGCAGCAGGACCCCTGGCATTATACCGTCGCCAAGATGGTCGATGCCTGCGGCATGGCCGGTATCAAGCCCTTCTATGGCCCGTTCGGCGACATAGCCGACCTTGAGGCCTGCGAACAGCAGTTCCGCAACACCTTCCTGCTCGGCTGTGTCGGGACCTGGACCCTGCACCCCAGCCAGATCGCCGTGGCCAAGACCGTGTTCAGCCCGGACCCGGAGGAGGTCAAGTTTGCCCGCCGGGTGCTGGAGGCCATTCCCGATGGCGCGGGCGTGGCCATGCTCGACGGCAAGATGCAGGACGATGCGACCTGGAAACAGGCCAAGGTGATCTGTGACCTCGCCGACATGGTCGCCGCCAGGGATCCCGACCTGGCCGCCGCCTACGCCGCCTGACCGCCCCTTTCTGCTCTGGACAGGATCTGTCGCCGGCGGCAAGCTGGGACCTGTCGCAGAGGGAGACCGACATGATCATGGAGATACCGACCAAGGGCCATTCACCGCACCTGCAGGCTTGGTTTGACTATATGCTCGACGGCCATGACCGCGCCCTGCTGCACACCATGCTGCACCCGGATGTCGTGTTCCGCAGCCCCGTGGTTCACACCCCGCAGGAAGGCCGGGACATCACTTTTGCCTATCTCACCGCGGCCGGAAACACTCTGGGCAATCCAAGCTTCAAATATACACGCGTATTTGACTGCGGGGATAAGGCGGTGCTGGAATTCGAGACCGAGATGGACGGCATCCATGTCAATGGCATTGACATGATCGAATGGGACGCGGAGGGACGCATCACTGATTTCAAGGTGATGGTTCGTCCCCTCAAGGCCATGCAGACCGTTCACGCCGCCATGGGCCGGATGCTCAATGAGATGAAGGCCGGCGCCTGACCAGGACCCGCCCCGCAGGCGCAATTCAGGCCTAGCGCCCGGCCCCGACGCATTGTATTCAAAAGCATGCCCCAGACCTATCTCGATTTTGAAAAGCCGCTGGCCGATCTGGAAACCAAGATCGCCGAGCTCGAAGCCATGTCCCATCAGGATGGCGGCCCGCAAATCAAGGATGAGCTCAAGCGCCTGAAGCAGAAAGCGGCCAGGCAGCTCAAGGAGACCTATGCCGCCCTGACGCCGTGGCGCAAGGCGCAGGTTGCCCGGCACCCGGAACGCCCGCATTTCAGCGATTATCTCGACCAGCTCTTCGACGAGTTTCAGGAGCTGGCCGGGGACCGCGTTTTCGGCAATGACGAAGCCGTGCTTGGCGGGCTGGCGAGTTTCCAGGGCCAGTCGGTGGTGGTGATCGGGCACGAAAAGGGCCGCACCACGGAAAGCCGCCTGCGGCACAATTTCGGCATGGCCCACCCGGAAGGCTATCGCAAGGCGGTTCGTCTGATGGATCTGGCCGAGCGCTTTGGTCTGCCGGTCATCACCTTTGTCGACACGGCCGGGGCCTTTCCCGGCAAGGCTGGCGAAGAGCGCGGCCAGGCCGAGGCGATTGCCCGCTCGACCGAGCGTTGCCTGACGCTGAGTGTGCCGATCATTTCCCTGATCATCGGGGAAGGGGGCTCCGGTGGCGCGATCGCCATTGCGGCGGCCAATAAGGTGTTGATGATGCAGCATGCGATTTATTCGGTCATTTCGCCGGAGGGCTGCGCGTCCATTCTGTACCGGGACGCCGCCAAGGCGAAGGATGCCGCCGAGGCGATGAAGATCACCGCCGACGATCTGATCAAGCTGCGCATCGTCGACAAGGTGGTTGCGGAACCGGTGGGCGGGGCTCATCGGGATCCGCAAAAAGCCATCGCGGCGGCCGGAAAGGCCATCGACAAGGCGCTGAGCGAGCTGTCCACCCTGCGGCCGGCGGAGCTGAAAGCCCAGCGGCGGGACCGCTTCTACACCATTGGCCGCGAAGGCCTCAACTGACCTTTTCTCCACGGGCTTTGCCCGGCCCGCGTGTCCGCGTCCGGTGATCTGGCAGGGCGGGTGCGTCCGGGACGGACGCGGTGGAACAGCCTGCCTTTCGGCGAGGCGAGAGGCATCCGGACCGGACGCACCCGCGGCGGCATCTTGATCATGCCCTTTGGTCCCCCGGTTCTCTGACCGGGGTGACGACCAGGCCGGACGGGACCCACTTACGCGCCTTCAAGCAGCCCGCCCCGTCGGGGGCGGGTTGTCCATTCTGTCCGTATCCCGGCTGCACCGGTGCGGGGGACGTTACCCGCCCGCGCCAGCCACAGACCGCCGCCCTCCTGCCCATGCCCGGTCGGTCCGGACCGCCCTGCCGGGGCGGGAGGTGGGCTGAGTATCGCTGCGGGGGCAGGGGGTGGGACAGGTTGGGCCGCCGGGCCCGGGGGACGGGGTCTGCCGGCCGGTCCCCCCGTGGAGAGGGGCGGGGACAGGACGGGCCCGGGGCCCGGTGCCGCCAGGCAAAAAGTGCGGCCAGGCAAAAAGGGCAGCCAAGCAAAAAGGGCAGCCAAGCAAAAAGGGCGGCCCGAAGACCGCCCTTTCCAAAATGTGGGGAGACAGAGGCTTAGTTGCCCGCTCCGAACCGCTTGGACAGGCTGACCTTGAAGGTCCGGCCAAACGGGTTGTGGGTGTAAGGATCATAGTTCAGGTCGAAGGCCGCGAAGGGCGGATCTTCGTCTGTGACATTGACCACGGCGAGGCCGAGATCCATGCCCATGACCTCAGAGGACCAGTTATAGAACAGGTCAAACGTGGTCTGGGCGTCGATCTTGTCCTGGATGCCTGTGCCACGCTCATCGTCATAACCGTCGATGTGACGCATAACCGCCCGGAAATTGTGATCGCCCATGGCATAATTTGCCATGAAGTTCGCTTTCCACTGCGGCATGGAGCGGGAGAAGTTCGACCGGTTGAACTGGCCGACCCGGTCACCGCCCGGAATGCTGACCCCGTCAATGTCGAAGTCGCTGACCTCATATTCGAGGATGTAGGTGGCGTCCACGCCGAGGGTGAATTCACCCTCGCCCATATCCGCCACGTTCTGCATCCGGATATCGATCCCGGATGTTTCAATGCCCGGGCCATTCACAACATTGGTTTCAATCCGCGAAATCTCGTTTGGCGTATTGATCCCGTCATTGTTCAGGTCATTGAAGCTGATCCGTCCGAGGATCGGATTTCCGGTGTCACCGGCACCGAGAGCGGCCACGGCCGCGGCCACAATGCTGGACTGCTCTTCAACAATGATTGGGTCCGAGAAGTCGAAGCTGTAATAGTCGACCGAGCCGGTAAAGCCCTGATTGTTGTCCCAGAGGACGCCCAGATTGTAGCTGAACGCGGATTCCGGCGACAGGGCCGGGTTCCCGAACTGGTCCACCGCCTTGAAGGCGCTGGTCGGGGCCACGAACTGCAACGAGGTGGCGACGCCGGACAGCTGGTTCAGCGTCGGGCCTCTAAACGAGGTCTGAGCCGATCCACGGATCGCGACATTGTCGTTGACGGTATATTTGGCCGCCACTTTCGGGTCGAAGGTCGATCCGACTTCGCCGCCATAATCCTCATAACGTGCGGCAACCTGCATATCCAGATTGTCGTAAAGCGGGATCTGCAGTTCGCCGAACAGAGCATAGATGGTCTGGTCGGAATCAGCTGGTGTTGTGCCGGCCAGGAAGGAGAAGGGTCCTGTGCCGCCCGGTCCCGGATTTTGGGTCAGGTCGGTCACCTCATTCGGTACCACTTCATAGCTTTCCCGACGGACCTGTGCGCCCGCGGCCCAGGAAACGGCGCCACCAGCGGCCTGGACACTGCTCTGCCCGGAGAAGACGGCGTCCAGAACCAGAAGGTCAGTCGTGACCTCGGTGCCGACGCCATCTGTTATCCATTCTGCCAGAGCGACGCTGTTTTCCAGCCCGGCGACATAGTTCGGGTTCGCCGCCCCGGTGATCGCACTGGCGGGAATCGCATTGGAGAAGGGGTTGTAATACTCACAACCGCCTTGTCCGGCGACGGCCCCGGTTGGAATGGCCCCGGTGATTGGGTCCGCACAGACACCAAAGCCGCTCAGGGCTGCCGTCAGGCCGGCAATGTAGGTGTCATTGGTCACCCGGCTGCCCTCGGTGCGGCCATAGCTGAGCGCGACATCATAGGAGACGCCATTGGCATATTCGCCGGCCAGAGAGCCTGACAGGGACAGCGTTTCATATTCGCGCTGGCCTTCCTGTGCCCCGCCGGTGCCCGGGAAACCGCCCCAGCCAAAGGTCCGGCCGATGAACAGGGCGCCTACAGCAGCGGGGTTCGCAAGCGCACCGGTTGGATTGTCAGCAATGTATTGCTGGAATCCTGGATTGCTGGCTGGCACGAACTGGGTGGCCAGTTCCTGTGGAGGATAAGAGGGTGAGGTCTTCCAGCTCGGGACGTCGATGGTCGAATAGAGCACTTCAAGGTGCAGATCAGCGCCGTTCAGATCCCGATTATACTCGGAAAAGATTTTGAACTGTTCTTCCTCTTCCACCAGATTGTCGAACTGGGTGAACTGGAACCGGCAGGTGCCATCGCCCGGATTGATAATGCCACCGGCATCGAGACAGCCGGCATCAACCTCTGCGCCAATTACACCGGTTGCGCCAATCACAACGTAACGGCCTGGATTGGACAGGGATGAAAATCCGCCCACGGGGTTTTCCGTGATGGAGCGGATCGCCCAGTCTTTTTCCAGAAGCGGCACTTCTTCGCGCTTCTGATACTCGACCGTGGTGACCCAGTTGAAGCCGTCACCCTGCAGACCATAGGCGGCGGAGAGGCGATACTCACCATCGGTGCCGCTGAAGGTCGTGTAGTCCGCACCGAGTTCCAGGCCGTCGACATCATCACGCGTGATAAAGTTGACCACACCGGCAATGGCGTCAGAGCCATAAATCGCGGCCGCGCCGTCTTTCAGGACTTCCATCCGGCCGATGGCCGCCGACGGAATATTGTTGGTGTTGACGAAGAGCTGGGCCTGTTCACCGATGCCATAAGGCGAGAACACCTGACGCCGGCCATTCATCAGGACCAGGGTCCGCGCTGGCCCAAGGCCCCGCAGGTTGATGTTCGACGTGCCTTCCAGCCCGTTCGAGGCGAACTGGTTGGTTTGGCCGTCCGTTCCTGAGGACGGTCCGAGATTCTTGATCAGGTCGGTGACGGTTGGGTTGCCCTCCAGACGCAGATCCTGCGCCGTGACAACATCAACCGGCAACGCCGCATCCTCAGGGGTGCCTGCAATCAGGGAGCCGGTCACCGTGACCGTTTCCTGGCGCAGGGCGTCGTCCGCCTCCTGAGCCACAGCGGCGCCCGTGGCGGCGAGGGCCGCGAAAGACACGCTGCTTATGAGCATTTTGCCAAATGACATGTATTTCCTCCTAGGTTTCTACCAGCCGGGATGGGCTCTGAGGCTCATTTTGAACCCGGCTTGGGTCTACCCTAGGCAGGGAGGAGGGACTGCAAAGCCCCCTTTTGTGCTGCGGTGCACAATGAACAGGTGGCCTGACCTTGCGCAACGGCGCAACCCCACCGGGTTTGACCCCGTCAGCGGGGCTGTTTATGCGCAGGAGGCGCCGCACAAAAAGGGAATTGCCCATGAGCCTGCCCATTGACGACATTCGTTCTTATTTCGCGGATGCAGCATCGGCGGCCAGCTTTCCTGAGACAGTGTTGCGTTATCGCAACACGCGCTGGGCGGACCGGATCGGGCTGGGACACCTGTCGGCGGTGGACTGGCGGGCGCATTTCGGACGCTTCGTGCCGCTGGCGGAAAATCTCTCTTCCCCGCTGGCCCTGCGCTATCATGGTCACCAGTTCCACGTCTATAATCCCGATCTCGGCGATGGCCGGGGCTTCCTCTTCGCGCAGCTTCAGGATGAGCGGGGCCGCTGGCTGGACCTCGGCACCAAGGGCTCCGGACAGACCCGCTGGTCGCGCCAGGGCGATGGGCGCCTGACGCTGAAGGGCGGCGTGCGGGAGGTGCTGGCCGCCTCCTATCTCGAGGCGCTCGGCGTGCGGACATCCAAGGCCTTCAGCCTGATCGAGACCGGAGAATCGCTGCACCGCAATGACGAGCCCTCGCCGACCCGCTCGGCGGTACTGGTGCGCCTGTCGCACAGCCATTTGCGGTTCGGGAGCTTCCAGCGTGCCGCGCATGAGGAGGACTCCGAGGCGATGGCGGCGCTGGTGCGCCATGTCATCCGGCATTATTATCCTGACTGCGCCGACGAGGATCTGGGTCTGGCCGTGCCGGCCCTGTTCGAGCGCATGGTGACGCGAACCGCGGCCATGATCGGTCAGTGGATGGCGGTTGGTTTCGTTCATGGCGTCATGAACACCGACAATTTCAACATTACCGGGGAGAGCTTCGATTACGGCCCCTGGCGGTTTCTGGAGACGAGTGATCCGAATTTCACCGCAGCCTATTTCGACCATCAGGGCCTGTACCGGTTCGGGCGCCAGCCGACTCAGGGCCTGTGGGCGCTGCAGCAGCTCGGCGGCGCGCTCAGCCTGCTGGCCGATGCCGACGCTCTGTCGGCGGGCCTGTCTGCCTACACGCCGGCCTATCAGGCCGCCTTTGCCGGCCATACGCTGGCGCTGCTGGGCGTGACCCCGGCGGCAGAGCTGCAGCAGGATCTGCGTTTCCTGCAGGCCTGGTATGGCTGGATGACCGAGACAAGGGCGGACTGGGCCCAGACCTTTTTTGACTGGTTTGGCGGGGCGGCCAGCGCGGATCGGGCGCGCCGAAGCCCCCAGGCTGGGTTATATGACGATACGGCGTTCGCCGATTTGCGGGCCGAGCTGACAGCCCGGGATCCGGTCCGCCCCCAAAGGCTGGACGCGGCCTATTTTCAGGCCGAG
>CAJXMY010000034.1 GCA_913056435.1 uncultured Hyphomonadaceae bacterium
AACGGCCACAGATTTGCCGGATGCCGCGATAAAACAACCTGGGGGGGTGCGCCTTGGTCCAAGGTCTATTCTTGTGCCAGACCATTCGGTTTCTGAGGCCGCTCGGGCACTCGCTAGGGACGGGCATGATCCAGTTGTAATTACAACGGTTGAGCACTGGTTCCAGAAGCGCAATCTGGTTCTCGAAAATTTCCTTTCCAAATTGTCATGAAGGCGCTTGACAGGCGTGCGACACTTTGGCGATACACATGAGGCAAGTTTCTGGGAGGAAACGCTGCAATCACTTATGGCGCGCCTAGGGGCGCGCCTTTTTTGTGCGCCGTAGCCGCCCTCGCAGTCATCCGTGCGGCCTCCGAGCACAGTCTCCATCGTCGCTTCAATCCGCTTGTCACGACCACCAAATTCAGGACGAAAATGGTTTCTTCGGCTGCTCGCCCTGTTCACCCGGTGGCTTCAGAGCCCCTTGGTCAGGCCTTGCATAATTTCGCTGAGTGAGTGAGTTGACTTTCGCGGTAGGGCAACTCAAGCCTTGGCGCTCTAGGATAGGTAAAACGGAGGTGATCATGATCGAGGCCCGTCAGAAATTGATGCCGGTTTATAGCCCTCCGGATGAGGTATTTGAACGTGGGGAAGGGGCTCGCCTGTTTACGGAAAGCGGGGCTTCCTACCTTGATTTCATAGCGGGGATTGCCGTAAACGCCTTGGGTCACGTCCATCCGGCAATGGTTGCGGCGCTCAAGGATCAGGCCGAGAAACTCTGGCACACCTCCAATATGTTCCGCGTTCCAGCCGGCGAACAGCTCGCCGCCAAAATGTGCGAAGCCACTTTTGCGGACCGGGTCTTTTTCACCAATTCCGGAACAGAGGCCGTTGAATGCGCGATCAAAACAGCCCGAAAATACCACTGGGCCCGTGGGGATAAGGATCGCTATGAGATCATCACATTCAGCGGGGCTTTTCATGGGCGGTCTCTCGGAGCCATCAACGCAGGCGGCAATCCAAATTACCTGGAAGGATTTGGGCCCCCTTTGCCCGGATTCACGCATCTCGAATTTGGAGATCATGATGCCCTGCGCGCCGCCATCTCGGACAAGACGGCCGCAATTTTTGTTGAGCCGGTACAGGGGGAGGGTGGCGTTCGCGCATTGCCTGAGGCTTGTCTGACAGGGTTAAGGACGCTGTGCGACGAACACGGTGCGCTGCTGATTTATGATGAAGTTCAGTGCGGCATGGGTCGGACCGGTCGGCTGTTTGCCCACGATTGGGCCCCTGATGCCGCGCCGGACATCATGGCTGTCGCAAAAGGCGTTGGGGGCGGTTTCCCTTTTGGTGCCTGCCTGACGACTGAGGCTACCGGGCAGGTCATGCAGCCAGGCAGCCATGGCTCGACCTATGGCGGTAATCCGTTGGCGATGGCCGTCGGAAGCGTTGTCTGGGATACCATCGCGAATGACGCGTTTCTGGCCGAGGTGCGCAGGGTATCCACCGTAATGGTGCAGGGCCTGAAATCGCTTGCGGATAGCCATCCCGACAAGGTTGAAGGGATCACGGGTAAAGGACTGTTGGTGGGACTTCGGCTCAAGGCCGCGCCGAAGCCAGTTCAGCAGGCCTGTCGCGAACGGCGCCTGCTCACAGGTGTGGCAGGCCAGAATGTTCTTCGCCTTGCGCCGCCCCTGATTATCACTGACGAGGACGTTCGCGAAGCCATCGGCATTATCGATGCGGCGCTCGACAGCTGGGAGATCGCAACCTGATCTCAGCGCGGACGAAGAACAAGATGCACGGTCGACTTCTTCGCGATGTTTTAGTCGGCCATGGTGCGATCGTCCTCGAGCTGCTTGCCGGCGAAAATTAGTCGCTGCTGCTTCGGGGAAATGCCTTCCGTGTCGCGGACCTTGCCCTTCACGTCGCCAATGGTCTCCAAGGCATGTGTTTCGACAACGAGAGTTCTGCCGGTAAGCGTCTTAATAAAGATTTGGTAGCCCTGTTCGGATTGGGCCCGCGCGTATAGCGCCGGCGCGATCGCAGTCGGACCTGCAAGGGCTGCAGCCAAAGCTGCGGCAGCAAAAGTCTTCTTGATTATGCGACCTCTCTGAAAACGAAAGGCATATTACACCCTACGGGTGCCGCTAAGAGGCGGGCCCAAGGCGGTCCCGGAATTCGGCATAGCCAAAGTCGCTCAGTGTCTCGATCGATCCATTTTCATAGCGTACCGCAAGGTTGGCCAGCGGGGTCCCGTTGAAGGTATTCGCCTTCACAAAGCTGTAGTGCATCTGGTCGGTGAAGATCACGCGATCGCCAGGCTGGAGCGGTTCATCGAAGCTGTAGGCGCCAATCACGTCGCCGGTCATGCATGTCTTACCGCCGAGGGTGTAAGTATGGAGCTTCTCGTCGGCTTTGCCGGCGCCGACGATCTCCGGTCGGTACGGTACCTCCAGTACGTCCGGCATGTGGGTCGATGCGCTGGCGTCTAATATGGCAAGATCCTGTTCGTTCCAGTGCAGCGCCAGAACGCTGGCGTGCAGCTCCCCTGCATTCACAACAAGGCCGGAGCCTGGTTCAAGGATTACCTTCAGGTCGAAACGATCCCGAAAGGCGCGAATCGCCCCGATCAGGGCATCGACGTCATAGCCAGCCTTGTTGAGGAAATGGCCTCCGCCGAAATTCACCGCCGATACCTTTTCGAGCCATGGGGCAAAATGCTCCGCGACGTGCTCGATCAGGCCTATCGAGCCCTCGTGCAGGCTCTCGCACAGGGCATGCACATGGAAGATGTCGATACTCTCCCAGTCAACCTCGTCGAGCCGGCCGGCCACCTCCCCGAATCGGGAGCCTGGAGCGCAAGGATCATAAAGGGCGCCACCGAGCGTAGCATTAGAATAGCCTGGATTGACACGCACGCCGGCGCTCAGCCCGGCGTCCCGAACGATCGAGGCGTACCGGCTGACCTGCTCGGCGCTGTTGAAGTAGATATGATCAGCAAGCTGGGTGAGACGCTCCACTTCAGCGTCGGTATAGGCGGGGCTGTAGACGTGGACCTCCTTGCCGAACGTCTCAGCGCCCAGCCGGGCTTCGTGTTCGCCGCTCGCCGTGGTACCATCGAGATAGTCGCGCATGAATGGAAACACGGCGGGCAGGGCGAAGGCCTTGGTGGCCAGAAGCACCCGGCAGCCCGCCTCGCGCCTCACCCGGTCGGCGGTTTCGAGATTGGCCCGCAGCCGGGCCAAGTCAAGAACGAAACAGGGCGTCTGGACATTGCTGGACAGCATCAGGTCTCCACCGCGAACAGGGGTTCCTGGTCGGCCGTGTCAACGTCGATCACATGCCAGGGCAGGCCCCGCTTGGCGACATCTTCGAGGAAGGGGCGGGCCGGAAACTGTTCAACATTAAAGACGCCAGGCCCGTTCCATGCGCCAGTGAAGAGCATCTTGGCACCTGAGACCGGTGGCACGCCGGTTGTGTAGGAGACGGCTTGTGCGCTGACTTCTCTGAACGTTTCGGCATGGTCACAGACATTGTAGAGCATCTTTATATTTTGGCGTCCGTCTTTTGTGCCCCGCACGATGCAGCCGATAGACGTCTTCCCCGTGTAATCTTCTGCCAGACTGGATGGGACAGGCAAAAGTTCCTTGAGAAACTCCATCGGTATAACGGGATGACCTTTGTACATAACCGGATCAATCCGCGTCATACCGACATTGGTGAGCACCTCCAGATGTTTGATGTAGGCCTCGCCAAAGGTCATCCAGAAACGGATCTGTTTCAGGCCGGGTATATTTCTGACGAGGCTCTCTTCCTCCTCGTGATAGAGAAGATAGGATGCGCGGGGCCCAACCTCGGGATAGTCAATCATTGTTTTGATCGACAGGGGAGGGATAGTGATCCAGTGCCCCTCTTTCCAATATTTTCCATTCTGCGTGACCTCACGCAGATTAATTTCGGGATTGAAGTTTGTCGCGAAAGCCTTGCCATGATCGCCCGCATTGCAGTCTACGATGTCGATATACTCGATCGTGTCGAAGAGGTTTTGCTGGGCATAAGCGCAGAAGATATTGGTGACACCCGGGTCGAAGCCGCAACCAAGAATGGCCGTGAGACCTTTTTCACGGAAGCGCTCGTGATAGGGCCATTGCCACTTGTAAGAGAATTCGGCTTTGTCACGGGGTTCGTAATTGGCGGTATCCATGTAATGGACACCGGCTTCCAGACAGGCATCCATGACGGGCAGGTCCTGGTAGGGAAGAGCCATATTGATCACGAGGTCGGGCCGGACCTTATTGATAAGGGCAACCGTGTCGGCGACCTTGTCGGCGTCCAGCTCGGCGATGTCGATTTCACTTTGGCACAATGCTGCCACCCTTTGGCAGGATTCCAGCCGACGCGAGGCCAGTGTGATATGCTGAAAGGTTTTCCGATCCAGGGCACATTTTTGTGCGACCACAGACCCGGCGGCGCCCGCGCCAATAATGAGTACCCGGTTCATCCCAGCCTCCTTGAAAATTGTGACTAGGCTCATTTAGTCGCCGCCGCCCATCTGGACCAGTAGCTTTTGCCGGTGATTTCGGTTAAGAGCGCCGCTTGCTCAGGCGGAGAAGGTCATGGCCCCACGGCACTTTATCGATATCTGGAAACTGCAAGCGGAAGATCTGCGCGGGATTCTTGACCAGGCGCGCCAAATGAAAGTTGCCAGAACAGGCTGGCCCCGGGGGAAGCGAGACACCGATGCCCCCTTGAGTGACCAAAGTCTGGCGATGCTGTTCGAAAAGAATTCAACGCGCACCCGTTTCAGCTTCGATATGGCAATGCGTCAGTTGGGAGGGCAGACCCTGATCGCTTCGGCGTCGGAAATGCAACTTGGCCGCGGAGAGTCGGTGGAGGACACGTCCCGGGTTCTCAGCCGATATGTTGATGCTGTCATGATCCGGGCAAACCGCCATGAAGACATTGAAGCCTTTGCTGGGGTGGCTTCAGTCCCGGTAATAAATGGTCTGTCAGATCGGTCGCATCCCTGTCAGATAATGGCAGACTTGCTGACGCTGGAGGAACAGGGGCTGACCCTGAAGGGCGCGAGGCTCGCCTGGGTGGGAGATGGCAACAATGTCTGCGCCAGCTTCATGCACGCTGCAGACCGTTTTGGTTTCAGCTTGGCGGTGGGCACACCGGTGGATTACCGGCCGGCCCAACGCGACCTCGATATCGCGGCGCATCAAGGCGGACAGGTTGAGCTGTTTGATACAGCCATGTCTGCTGTCGAGGGCGCAGATGTTGTGATCGCGGATACGTTCGTATCAATGGGTGATGCGGACGCAGATCGGCGTCTGTCTGATCTGGGCCCCTTCTGTGTGACGGAGCAGCTGATGGACCGGGCGCAGCCCGGCGCCGTATTTTTACATTGCCTGCCGGCCCATCGTGGTGAGGAGGTGACAGCTGAGGTGATTGATGGGCCACAATCACTGGTCTTCGAAGAAGCGGAGAACCGACTGCATGCGCAGAAAGCCATTCTGCGCTGGTGCCTGAATCGCTAGACAGCCGCGGCCAGTGGCCCTTGCTGGCCAATGTTATTGGAGAGCACGCATTGCGCTGTCCGCTTCGCACTGACGGCAGCGCCTTCGTGCAAGCCGTTGTCCAGCCACGCCCCCGCGAAGAAGAGGCCGCGTCGTCCCATATTTGCGATCAGGTCTTTACGGGTCCGCAGCGCGGCCGCAGTGTAGACCGGGACAGTATGCTGGCAGCGATAAATGACCGCATCCGTGCTGATGTCATTGTCGAGGCCATAAGCAAAACCATATCTGGCATGCTCAGGCAGACCACAGAACTCGGACAGTGACGTATTATAGCCGAAGGCGGAACTTTGATGATTTACAAACAGGTCCATGGGGGTCCGGGGGGTCCGTTTGTAAGGATGATAGATGGCCTCATCGGAATGAAGAATGGTTGTGAAGTGCCGGTCGGACCAGTCCTTGAACCAGTTCCTTTCCAGCTCATCGGCATCGGTCACAATGTTGAGGACTTGCCCGGGCGTGGTGGCCAGGACCACCGCATCGGCCGTCATGGTCTGGCCCTTTGCGTGAATGCGGACGCCGTGGTGGGTCCTGTCCAGCCGGACCTCTCCCGCATCGGTGATGAGTTCGAACCGCCCCTTTCCGACAATTTTCATGAGGTATGATGCTACCCCGTTGCGCACATAGGACCAGTCTGGTTGTCTCAAGGATCTGAAGTAGGGGGCGATCAAGCTGACCGGAAGGCGGTCTGTTTCCGAAAAAGGTGTCGAAAAGGCAAGAGCCAGAAGCGACCGGATAAAGTCGTCCAGGATAGGATTGAGCCCCAGAAGCGTGCCCAGGTCTGGATCTTCTTGGCCGACATACCGAGAAATCGCTTGAAAGCCTGCCGCGTAATCGCGCTTCAGCCTCGCCATTTTTGAGGCGTAGCTGGGGTGTCGAAGCCAGTGGAGCAGGACGGATCGATTGCAAAGATTGGCGGCGCGGGCAGGAAAATAGTGTCCGTTGTGGTAAATTGAGGTGCTGGGCTGACTGGCAGAAAGGTCGATGTTCAGGTCGCCAAGGAGGGCGTGCAGAACCGGCGAGGAATGCTGATGGAAACCGAGGACACCGCATTCGAGTCTGAGGTCCTTGGGCCCCCGGTCCACGAATACGTTCGCATTCAGCGTCCTGACGTTGCCGCCAATTTGCGCCTCTTTCTCGAAAACGGTTACATCATGTTCGTTCTGGAGACGGTGGGCCGTCATCAAACCGCTGGCCCCGCCCCCAATAATTGCAAGACGTGCCATACCGCTCCCGATGCCTAGAAATTACCACGTTCGGTTAACCTTATAAGTCTTATGACTTGGTAAATTTTGATTCTAATCAGTGTCCTCTTGACCGGAGTTCATCCATCGCAAGACCGGGCGGAGCGGAACGGCCCAGCCTAGTCCTGCCGCGATAAAGAAGAGTAATGTCAGCCAGCGCGGGGCATCGCTCAAAGCAGAGCCGATAGACCCTGCGGCCCAGATCCAGAAAGCCAGAAAGGTTAAGATTATAAGGCTAGCGATCAGGCGTCGGTTTGATGGTTTCAATTCGGGACCCCGGCTGCGACCCCTTGGCCGCTTGAAAATATTGTCTGAACCGGCATGTAGCGCAGATGATAATCCGCTCAAATCCCTCATCTGCCGAACAGGTCATTCGGGCCTGGCTGATCATCATCGGTTTCATGGTTTACGCCATGATCCTGATTGGAGGAGCAACCCGATTGACGGACAGTGGATTATCGATCACGGAATGGGCGCCGATCCGGGGCATGGTGCCTCCCTTCGGAGCTGAGGGGTGGGCTGCTGAGTTTGATAAATATCGTCAGACCACGGAGTTCCAGCAGCAAAATTACAATATGTCTCTTGGTGAGTTTCAGTACATCTACTGGTGGGAATGGGGGCATCGTCTCTTCGGGCGCCTGATTGGTCTGGTCGCGGTTTCTGGACTGATCTTTTTTGTCGTCAAGCGATGGCTAAACCGGCGTTGGTTGATCCGGCTTGGCCTGCTCATCACCCTCGGCGGACTGCAGGGCGTGATTGGTTGGTGGATGGTCGCCAGTGGCATAGGCGAGACGGCCAGACTAGATGTGGCCCCTTACAGATTGATGACCCACTTCGGTCTCGCGCTTCTCATAATTGGTATTACGGCCTGGTATTGGATGGACCTCGCGCCGGGACCGAGAGCCATGGTGCGGCCCGTGTCGCGTATCGGTGTCTGGACCGCCTATGGATTGCTCGGCCTGGTGGGATTGCAAATGCTCACGGGAGCCCTAGTCGCGGGGCTCGATGCGGGGCGGTCCTACACCGACTGGCCTTTGATGGCCGGAGAGTTTTTTCCAACGCCTTATTATGAGGCGGATCTGGGTGCTCGGAGCCTGTTCGAAGGACGGGCGGCGACCCAGTTCAACCATCGTATTCTTGCCTATGGTCTCTGGACGGCGGCCCTGCTGGGTGCAGTCGTGCACCGTAGGTCAGGCGTATCCCGCATCTCTGTCTGGTTTGCCGGTCTGGTGAGCGCTCAGGCCGTTCTTGGCATTATTACGCTTCTACACACGGCACCGCTGGAACTTGCGCTGATGCACCAGGGGTTGGGCGTTTTGGTTCTTCTGGCTGCTGTTCGGTTGGCTTGGTCGAGCCGTCAGGTCAGCGAAATCCGTCCGGCAGCCTAGCCAGCGTCAGAGCGCTCGGGTCGATCAGGATGGCTCGGAACTCTCCTTGCCGGATCTCTCCGATCATGACCACAAGTCCCCCGGGGTACCCGCCGGTTCGGGCATCGCCTGTCCCGGCCATATCCACAGGCAGCGCGGGCATATCTACAGACAGGCCGTCGCGGACCATTATTGACTGCCGATCACCTTCGGCATCGACTTCTTCCAGATTTCCGGAGCTGTCCAGCGTCAGGACAAAGCGTTCGCCATGACGTTCCAGCGCACTGGCGGCGCGCACGGGGTCCGAGAAGATGTCCGCGCCGTCGGCATTTATCAGGCAGGTGGTGACGGCGTGATCGGATGTGATGATCTCTTCGGGCACAAACGCCAGAGTATCGCCGGATTCAATCAGTCGCCCTGTCTGCAGGCGCCGCGGATCGGCTTCGGTCCAGTAGGCGATGTGCATGAGGCCGAAATCCGGTGCTGCGATTGCCGCTGAGCATAGACCGAGAACGGGCGCGTCGGCAGAAAAATCAACATCGAACACCACCGGCGAGTCAAGGTCACCGGCGTGAATGTAAAGCCGCAGGTCGCCATTGGTCTGGATCCCGGGAAAGACCGTTACGCCGGTGCCGGACAGATCAACAAAAGCTCCATTGCCGATTGAACCTACATCAAGCGGGATCGGATCCGTCAGGCGCTCGCCGTCAAAGTCGAAAAACTGCAGATCCCCGCTGGCATAGGTTACCGCAATCCGCGAGCCCCAGGCGCCGGCGAGACCCACACTGGTCAGCGGTCCCTCCAGGGCGGCGGTGTTCCAGACGGCCGGAAAGCTGAGGGGCTGGGGCGCGGGGGCCGCTGAGACCGCCGGGTTTGTCTGGTCTGAGCCCGAAGTTTCCGGTCCACTGCATGCCGCGCAGAAGAATAACACTGCAAGGGCGCAAGGCGCGTTGACAAGCGCGAATGGGGTGCTTAAACGCGGGCGCTTGAACATCTACCGATAACTCCGAGTAAAAGGCTCCTGCGGGGCAATGAAAACATATAATGCACCAGCCGACGTTGAGACCAAGTGGGTCGTGATTGATGCGACCGACGTCGTTGTCGGCCGTCTCGCGTCTTATGTCGCAAAACGCCTTCGTGGCAAGCATCGCGCAGACTTTACGCCGCACATTGACACCGGCGACCATGTCATCGTGATTAATGCTCGCAAGGCGAAGTTCACCGGCAACAAGCTTCGGGACAAGATTTACTACCGCCACACAGGTTATCCCGGCGGGATCAAGGATACGACCGCGGGAAAGATCCTGTCCGGTCGTTTCCCGGAACGGGCCATTGAGATGGCCGTCAAGCGGATGTTGCCGAAAGAGAGCACCATGGCGCGAAAGCAGTTCGGGAAACTCCGGGTTTATCCCGACGCTGAGCACCCACATGACGCGCAGCAACCCGAGACAGTCGACTTTGCGGCGATGAACACCAAGAACACGAAGGTCGTTTAACCATGGCTGAGACAGCAAATACTCTGGAAGACCTTAAAAGCGTCACCGAGGACACGGGCGTCACGTCCGCTGTGGTTACCGCTGAGCCCAAGATTGATGCTCAGGGACGGGCCTATGGTACAGGCCGGCGCAAGTCGGCCACGGCGCGTGTATGGATCAAGCCAGGAACCGGAAAAATCGTCATCAATGGCAAGGAGCAGGAAGCGTACTTTGCCCGACCGGTTCTGCGCATGGTGATCGAGCAGCCCCTCGTGGAGTCCGACCGGCGCACCCAGTTTGATGTCATCGCGACGGTCAAGGGGTCCGGGCTGTCCGGGCAGGCCGGCGCTGTGCGTCACGGTATTGCGCGGGCTCTGGTCAATTACGAGCCTGAACTTCGCCGTGTTCTGAAACCCTTTGGCTTCATGACCCGCGACCCCCGCAAGGTCGAACGCAAGAAGTATGGGCGGGCCAAAGCGCGCCGTAGCTTCCAGTTCTCCAAGCGCTAGGCCGTTCGCACCCATATCCCGATTTGGACGAGGCGCTTCCGATGTGGAGCGCCTTTTTCATATGTGAAGCAGGACAGGAACCATGACTGACCAGACCCCGCTTAAAGCTGCCATTCTTGGCGCGTCCGGCTATACCGGTGCCGAGACGATCAGGCTCCTGGCCGATCACCCCGGGGTCGATGCGATCGCGGCCACCGGCCATGCCCTGGCGGGACGGCAGCTGTCAGAGATCTTTCCCCATCTCGCCGGGTCCGCCGACCTCGCCGTGGTCCGGGCCGATGATGTGGACTGGTCGCAGGTCGATGTGGCGTTCGGCTGCCTGCCGCATGGCACCAGCCAGGACCTGATCGAAAGCCTGCCAGACCATCTGCGTGTCATCGACCTGTCCGCCGATTACCGCCTCACCAATCCCGACACCTATCAGACCACTTATGGGCGGGCCCACGCGGCACCAGAGCGGCTTCAGACCCGAATCTACGGACTGCCGGAGTGGCCTCAGAATGACCTCTGCGGGGCAGATCTTGTTGCCTGCCCGGGCTGTTACCCGACCGCCAGCCTTCTGGCGCTGCTTCCCCTCGTCGCAGACCTGATCGACCCGCACGCGATTATCATCGATGCGAAGTCCGGCGTGTCAGGAGCCGGTCGGGGCCTCAAGGAGGGCAATCTGTTCTCCGAGGCCGCAGAAGGCGCCCATGCGTATGGCGTGGGGGTCCATCGGCATGCGCCCGAAATCGATCAGGAACTCAACCGGGCCGCGGGACGAAACGATATCGCGGTGACGTTCACGCCGCATCTTCTGCCCATGGTCCGGGGGGAACTGGTCACCTGCCACGTGCGCGGCGATGCAGACCAGATCCATGCCGCTCTGGCGGCCCAGTACCGGACATCACCCTTTGTCTCAGTCCTGCCGCCCGGCAGCCCGCCCCCTGACACACGCCATGTTCGCGGGACGAATCACTGCCGCATCGGTGTCTGGCCAGACCGGGTGGCCGGAAGAACGATCGTCATTGCCGTGATCGACAATCTCATCAAGGGCTCCAGCGGACAGGCGATTCAAAACCTTAATCTCGCCATGGGCTGGGATGAACAGCTTGGCCTGTCTCACCTTCAGCCGCTTTTTCCCTGATGGCGCATCTGGCCCCGCCAGTCCCTCACATCCTCGGCCTCGTCGAGGTCGATCAGCTCCGGCAACAGAGCGCAGCGGGCGGTCCGGGGCAGGTTGGCGCGCAGGTCGGCCATGGCGTGCGGGCCTGACCAGCGCACGCCGGAGAAGGGCAGGCGGGTTCGCCGGCTGCGCCTCACCCCGAACAGATAGAAGCCGCCATCGCGGGCGGGACCGAACACGGCGTCGTGCCGGCGCAGGGCAATAAGGGCTTTCCGGATCAGCCCTGCGGTAAGCCCGGGCGCGTCTGTGCCAATGAAGAGAACAGGGCCAGGAGGCGCCTCCGAGAGGCCCTTGCCCAGCCGGTCGGTCAGGTCACCGCGGCCCTGGCCCCGGGTGTCGAGGCCGGTGCTGAGGCGCCCGATCCCGCCGAGGCGGGCATGTTGGGGATCAAGATACAGCCGTACGGCCCAGTGTCCCGACCGGGCCGCGCGCAGGGTTCGTGCAAGGGTCAGGGTGGCCAGGCGTCTGGCGGTGACGCCGGACCCCAGACTTCGGGCCAGACGGGTCTTCGACCAGCCGATCCGGGGGGGCTTGGCGTAGATCAGCAGGACCGGAGTCGGGCTCATGCGGCTGGGGCCTGTGCCCGGGTCATGGCTGGGGCCTCATGAGGGGTTCCGGGTCGGCGCCAAGCAGAACCCGCAAGATCAGCCAGGCATTGCGCCAGCTGCGGCGACGCCATCCCTCCTGCTCATATTTGACCGCGGAGGTCCGCGCCTGGGCACTGAGCTGCACGAGCCGGCTTCGGCCGATGGCACGAACCAGCTGGACATCCTCCATGAAGCGGATGTCTGCATAGCCGCCAACCGCTTCATAAAGCCCGCGGGAGATCAGCAGCCCCTGATCTCCATAAGGCAATCCCAGCCACCGCGCCCGTAAATTGGCTCGCGCCGCGACCCGGCGGGCCATGGGATGGTCAGACCGAAAGGCGAGTGTGAAACTGGCGGCCCGGTCAGTGTGGTCATCCAGATGGTCCCAGACCCGTTCGGCCCAGTCGGGGGTCAGCGCGGTATCGGCATGAAGAAACAGCATCCAGTCGCCACGGGCCGCCGCGGCACCAAGGCGCAGCTGATGGGCCCGTCCCGGGCGGTCGGCCCTGAGGACCGTCGCCCCCGTATCCTCAGCGATGGCGGGTGTGGCGTCCTCGCTGCCGCCATCCACCAGAATCACTTCGCGCACGAGGTCGGCGCTTAGCCCGGGCATCAGGCTGGCCAGACATAGCGGCAGATCCTGCGCGGCATTCAGGGCGGGGATGATGATCGAGACGGGAGCAGGCATGAGGCGAACATCTGACAGGTTTTCCGCTGCATGCAATGCCTGCCGGTGTCAGGCACCGGCCAGCGCCCCGCAGCGCCGGCTTATAAAATGACCCCAAGCGCTTCAAGACGGGCTTTGGCGAGGAGCAGGTCCCGCCAGCTGCGGCTCTTATCCTGCGGGCGTCGCAGCAGGTAAGCGGGATGAAACATCGGAATCAGCGGGACGGATGTGCCGGCGGGTGTTGTGAAGACAGCCTCGTGGCCGCGCAACCGCATAATGCCGGTTCGGGTCTCCAGCAGGCTCTTGGCGGCCACGCCGCCCATGGCCAGAATCAGCTTCGGCTGGTTCAGGTCAACCATGCGCTCGACAAACGGACGGCAGATGGCGAGCTCTTCGGGTTCCGGGTTCCGATTGTCCGGAGGGCGCCAGTAATTGACATTGGTGATGAACGCATTGGTCTTCCGGTCAAGCCCGATCGCGCTGAGCATCTTGTCGAGAAGCTGACCGGCTTTGCCGACAAAGGGGCGCCCTGTCATGTCTTCCTGTTCACCGGGGCCCTCGCCGATAACCATGACGGGGGCGCCAATCACGCCGTCAAAGACCACTGTGCGGTCGCACAGCTCCTTAAGCGGGCATCCGTCGAAGCCTTCAATCGCGGCCTTCAGCGCCATCATGTCCGCCGCCGATGTGCTCAGCTGGCGGGCCGTTTCGATATGCGCTTCCGGGGAGATCGCCGCCCGGGCGGATCGCCGTGGCTTCAGTGGGCCGGGGCCCTCAGCAGGCGCTGCAGGCAGGCCGGGCGGCCCGTCGGTGGCCGCTGGCCCCGCGGCTGGCAGGGTGACGTCCACGCCCATGGCCCGCCACCAGTCAGCAAGACTTTGCAAGGTCTGATCAGTGACGCTTTGTGGCATTGTGACCTGAAAATTAGACGTTAAACAGATGTCGATCTAGATGAAGTGTATCGGGTT
>CAJXMY010000035.1 GCA_913056435.1 uncultured Hyphomonadaceae bacterium
AGCGCGTCCGGCGAGCTCGGCTATTTTCAGCATCGCTTCAAGGTGTATGACCGCGAGGGCGAGCCGTGCCATGTCTGCAGCCGGCCGATCCGGCGCGTGGTGCAGTCGGGACGCTCGAGTTTCTATTGTGGGCACTGCCAGCGCTAGGGTCACGCGTCAGACGGCCACGGTCAGGATCGACAACCCCACGCTCAACTGGGCTGCACGCTAGGAAGCCTGCGACGGGTCGTCTATGGTCCTTTCACCTCTTTCGGCATAGATGGGCAGTATGTCAGACACAAGCAGTCAGAAAACCGTATCCTTCGGCTTCGAAACCGTAACGGAAGATGAGAAAGTCCGCCGCGTAAAAGGCGTCTTTCGTTCCGTTGCGGGCAATTACGACCTGATGAACGATTTGATGTCCGCGGGGGTCCACCGGCTGTGGAAATACGACACGCTGTCCCGGCTCAATCCCCAACCCGGCGAACATCTGATTGATGTGGCCGGCGGCACCGGAGATGTCGCGAAGGGGTTTCTGGAGAGGGCGGACAGGGCCGGCCAGCGGACCGGGAACAACGAAGACGCAAGCGCTGTAATCTGCGATATCAACGATGCAATGCTCGCGGCCGGTCGGGAGCGCTCAGATCTAAAGTCCTTCCGTGAGCGTCTAGGATGGATTTGCGGTGATGCGACAGCGCTCCCCTTTCCCGACCGTTCCGCAGATGCCATCACCATAGCCTTTGGAATTCGAAATGTGGCAGATCGCCTGAAAGCCTTGGAAGAGTTCCGCCGGGTCCTGAAACCCGGTGGGCGGCTCGCCGTGCTGGAATTCAGCCATATGACAGCTCCTCTTTTGCAAAAAGCCTATGACACCTACAGCTTCAATGTAATTCCTTGGCTTGGTGGCCTGGTGGCAGGTGATCGGTCGAGTTACCAATACCTTGTCGAAAGCATCCGCCAGTTTCCCGATCAGGAGACGTTCCGGGCAGAAATCGAAGCCGCCGGATTTTTCCGGACCAGTGTTACAAATTTCTCGGGAGGAATTGCCGCCCTTCATTTTGCCTGGGCGGTCTGAATCATGTTGAGTGCTTTGGCTGATTATTTGCGGCTGCTGCGCGTCGGAACAGCGCTTGTTCGGCATGATGTCATTCTGCCCGGGGAGTATCACGGCCGGCTTCCTCTCACAGCCCGTTTTGCGGGCCGGCTTCTGAGGTTCATCGGCGGTGGCGCGACAGGACGCCCGGGCAAACGGCTTGCAACGGCCCTGGAGAGACTGGGACCCGCTTACATCAAGCTGGGCCAGTTCCTCGCGACACGGCCTGACGTATTTGGCGTCGAGACCACGACGGACCTGTCCCACCTGAAGGACAAACTACCGCCGTTCTCCATGCTCGAAGCCCAAAAAGCGCTTCGGGAGGAATTCAACGAACAAGCAGACATTCTGTTTCCAAAACTGTCGGACCCCATAGCCGCGGCATCCTTGGCGCAAGTCCACAGATTGGAAACCAGAGGTGGCCTCCGAGCCGTCAAGATTCTGCGCCCCCGTGTTGAGTGGCTTATTGAGCGAGAGCTGCGCGCCATGATGCGAGCCGCCAGGCTGGCCGAACGCGTCAGTGCTGAAAGCCGAAGGCTGGAAGCTGTGGCATTTGTAGGCACCGTTGGTGCCAGTATGCGCAAAGAGCTGGACCTGCGGTTAGAAGCGGGCGGAGCCGACGAGCTGGCAGAACTTGCGCGACGAGACGATTTTTTTCATATCCCGGCCGTGGACTGGGACCGCAGCGGTCGACGGGTCCTCACCACAGACTGGGTCGAAGGTCGACCACTGACGGACCCCAAGGCGCTGGAGCAAGACGGCGTGAATCGTCCCGAGCTGGCCACCGCGGTCACACGGGGATTTCTGACCCATGCGATCCGGGACGGCGTGTTTCATGCAGACATGCATGAGGGCAACATGCTTGTGACACCAAAGGGACGGCTGGCCCTGGTGGATTTCGGCTTGATTGGCCGCATTGGTCAAAATGAAAGACGATTTCTTGCGGAGATCCTCTGGGGGTTCATCCGGCGGGATTATGCCCGTATTGCTGAGGTTCATTTCGAGGCGGGCTATGTGCCGCCAGACCGCAGCGTGGGTGACTTTGCTCAGGCCCTCAGGTCAGTCGGGGAGCCCATTCACGGCAAACCTGCCTCCGAAGTCTCTATGGGACGATTGTTACTGCAGCTGCTCGATTTTACCCATACGTTCGGCATGCATCTGCGGCCAGAACTGGTTTTGCTTCAGAAAACGATGGTCCAGGTTGAGGGCGTCGCACGTGCCATTGACCCCAATCATGATATCTGGGCGGCCGCAGAACCCATCGTGAAAGACTGGATTACCGCAAACCTGGGCCCTGTGGGCGCTCCAAAACTGGCCCTGAACACGGCGCAAGAGGTGTTTGATCGCCTGAAGCGGCTCCCAGACATTATGGACAAGTTCGAAGCAAACCTGACTACCCCGGTGAAAGCAACTCCGCTTCAAACCGGGCCGCCGTGGTGGGCCTGGTTGGTCCTTGGAGCCCTAGCCAGCGGGCTGACCGTCTACTTTGTCAGTTAGGCCAGGATCATGGGATCCTTTGCAGCATCCCGACCAGCCGCCGGCTCGCTTTGCCAAAAACAGCAGGTGTAAAATAGGCGCTGGCCGCCCGTTTCACAATTTCGGTCCGCGTCGGGTACGGAGAGATGAAATTGGTCAGAGACTGAACACCAAGGCCATTCGACATCGCATAGGTCACCAGCTGGATAATCTCACCCGCCCCCTCACCGATGATCGAAGCGCCCAGGATTTTCCCCTTTCTGATCACTAACTTAGCTTCTCCGCTGGTCTTTCCCTCCGCTATGGCTCGATCGTTCTCGTTAAACCCAAACCGGGCGACGCGAACAGCTTCACCGTATTTTGATCTGGCTTCAGCTTCCAGCAAACCCACCTGCGCCACTTCGGGCGAAAGATAGGTGACGGACGGCAAAGGCAGGTCTGTCGTTCTGGAAAACTGTTTGAACAAGGCCCGGCGCGTGAAGACACTGGCGTGCCATCCGGCAAGATGAGTGAACTGGCCCTGCCCTGTGACGTCTCCCAGAGCCCAGACCCGAGAATTGGAAATCGATCTGAGCTTGCTTGTAACGCGAATGCCTGTCCGATCATATGCGACACGCCCAGCCTCCAGATCGAGCCCCTCTGTTACCGGTCGTCGTCCCAATGCCACGAGTAAATGGCTTCCGGTGACCATCCGCCCGCCATTCTCTGCTTCTGTCGAAACTTCCACGGCACCGGGAACTCCGGTGACGCGGACGGCTTTATGCCCCTCAAGGATGTCGACGCCTTCGTCCTTTAGGAGCCGAACCGCCAAGGCTGAATGCTGGGCATCAGAACGCGCCAAAGCCCGCCCCTGCTCAATCACGGTGACCTGACTTCCCAGACGCTGAAAGGCCTGCGCCATCTCGAGGCCAATTGGCCCCGCTCCCAGAACCACTAATTTCTCTGGAAACTCAGGAAGAGCAAAAATACTTTCATTCGTTATGAATGGCGTTTCTGACAGCCCCGGTATGTCAGGAATCATTGCCGTCGACCCCGCAGCCACAATCACCCGTCTTGCCGTGGCCCGGACCGAGGCTGAACCAACCGTCCTGGGGTCAAGAAACGTCGCATGCTCGCGGATAACTTGGACCCCCAGACCCTCAAACCGCTCTTGCGAGTCAACCGGAGCAATGGTTTCAATTGCCAGATTGATATGCGCCTTAACCCGTTCCCAGTCGACCTGCACTGGACCGGCGTCAACCCCAAACCGAGGCGCATCCGATACGGCATGCGCCGCCCTCGCCGCTGAAAGCAGCGCCTTAGATGGAACACAGCCGTAATTTAGGCAATCTCCGCCCATTTCGCCTTTTTCGAACAGGATGACCTTGAGACCCAGCATCGCCGCTCCGGCTGCAGCGGACAGGCCACCAGAGCCGGCCCCGATGACAATCAAATCAGCCTTCAAAGATCTTGTCTGCGCCGCAAGGTCCCTTGACATCATAGCTCTGTCTCCTTCGCCGCCACGCCGGGGCGCATCTTGAACCGCTTGTAAACCACGGGGGCCAGCGAAACAGCGCCCAGCGCTATGAAGGCTGGCAGAAAGTTACCCACCACGCCAAGCAAGTTCTGTGTTTCCTCTGGATCAAGACTGGCGCCCAAACTCGCACCCACCCACGTATAGGCGGCGACGCCCGGAACGATCCCCAGTGCCGTCGTTAAGACGTAGTGGCGAAACCTTGCACCGAGGAGCGCTGGCGCAATATTGGCCACGGGAAACGGCACGACCGGCATCAAGCGCATCGCGAACATGAAGGAGAGTGGGTTCTGATTGAACCCGGATTCCATCCTCTTCATAAAGGGCCCTGCCCGGGACCGCAGCGCCTCACCGAAAGATGATCTGGCCACAGCAAAGAGGGCCGCGGCCCCAGCCGTGGCGCCGAAAATCGTGGCCAGTGATCCGCCCACCAAGCCAAAAAGCAAGCCCCCCGCAATGGTAAGCCACAGGGCCCCCGGGATCATGAAAGCCGTCGCCAATGCATAAACACATACATATACCGCCAGAGACAACAGCAGATTGTCATCGACTGCATGGCGAAGCTCCGCTTCTCTTGCCTGCAGAGTTTCAAGTGTCAGATAATCGAACAGGCCCATCACCCATGCGCTCAGCAGGCCGAGACAAATCATGTAAAAAGGCCAGAAACGACTTAAGGTCGCCAGCTTTCTGGTTTTCGGCGCGATGGTCATGCCATCAACCCTCCTTAGGGTAAAGTCTGGGAAGAGACGACATCATTGAGGGACCAATCATAGTTGTATTTTTTGATCTCGGGATTGGCGCGGATCAGCGCCGCAAGATCGGCCCCCGCATAGACTAGGAAATGCGCGATGATTGCGGCCTCATCGCCTCCGAAATCCGCTTCGAACCATTTGTAGATCTCGGACACCTCAAGCCCCCCGCGGGATCGTATCGAGACTCCCCGAGGATGGTTGATGTAATCCCTTGCGGCGGCCTCAAGATCCGCTTCCAGCGTGTCCGCTGTCAGAGCATCGCGCCGCAAATTGGGGCAGCTGTAAGAGGCACAGTTGATGACATAATGGACACGCGCATCGCCCATGGGACGAAGTATGTCATGTTCGATGTCGTGCAACGACAGACGCTTACCATTGATGTTGATTTGAACGCTCTTCCATGGCCCTCCCAACCAGTAACCTGACCGAATTGAAGCAATGGGATAACGATCAACAATGTGGCTCACGGTCAGCGCATTGTAGATATTGCTGTAAGCGGCGAATTTTTCAGCGAAGGTCAGCCGGGACAGATCGACACTGGCAAACTCATCAAGATAGGCCTGAAGACGGCGCCGGTCTTCGCGGTCTCCCTGCAACTTGCCGTAATCAAACCGAGTGACCCCGTCTTCGCCCTCGACGACATAGGTTTTGAGCAATTTATCCCAAGTCGCGTGGGGGGTGTCTGTTTCGGCCATAGCGGGCTCCACTGTGAGGCAAATGGCTGTCAGACAACCCAAGAGCCGCCGGATGAGGGACTGCCACGAAAAATGCATTCAGAGGGGATACAGCGTTCGGGCCAGCTTGTCTCGCCTGTCTCTCAGTCCTGAACCGAGCTGTGTTTCCCACCTCACGGCGCTTGACCTGTCGGCTCAGACAGCGTAGTGGCGCCCTTTCGAATTGGACCAGTCAAGTGAGAGGCGTGAGCCCATGAAACGTACCTTCCAGCCGAGCCGCCTCAAGCGCGCACGTCGCCATGGCTTTCGTTCGCGCATGTCAACCAAGAATGGCCGCAAGGTTCTTGCACGCCGCCGGGCCAAAGGGCGCAAGCTGATTTCCGCCTAGGACGCGGCCGCCTTTTCTGGGAATGACTGCGATGGCCATATCCCAAAACACCGAAATTACTGGGGTTCAGCGTCTCAAGACGCGGCCCCAGTTTTTGTTTGTACGGCAGGGATGCGCCGATCGACGCAAGTCGCTGGTCGTTCAGGCGCGAGAGCGACATGATGCCAGCGACCATGTGGGCATCGGATACACCACCACGCGCAAGATTGGGAATGCCGTTATTCGAAACAGGGCAAGGCGGCGATTGCGTGAAGCCAGCCGTCTTCTCCTACCGCACTATGCGACCCCGGGAGTGGACTATGTGTTCATTGCGCGTCTGGAGACCGCAACCGTCGGCTGGCAGCGGCTGCTTGACGATATGGAAAACGCCCTGATAAGCGTCGCGCAACAATTTAAAGGCAGGCTCCAAGGCCCACCCCCATAGAGCCCGAGGGACACACCAGACGATGATGCAGCAAAACGGCATGGACCCGCAGGATCAGCGCAACTTCATGATTGCGATGGCGCTAATGGTCGCTTTTGTCTTCCTCTATCAGGTCCTGATCGTCGATCCGGAGCAAGCTCAGCGGCGTGCCGCTCAGGAGGCAGCATCAGCAACACAGGAAGACTTAGGCACAGGGTCTGAGGGAACAACTCTTGAAACAGCGAATTTAGAGTCGCTGCCAGAAATGCCGCTTACGGTCGCAGAAGCGCTGCTGGAAGCTGAGCGGATTGAGGTTGATGCCCCCAGGGTCGATGGCACGCTCAATCTGAGGGGCGCCGTGCTCGACGACCTCAGCCTCCGAGACCACTTTCTGACGGTCGAGGGAGAACAAGAGCTGCGTTTGTTACGTCCTCGCTCTTCCGAACACGGTTTTTACGCCTCCTGGTACTGGCTCAAAGACGGACGCGCCTTTGCAGGCCCACAGGATGACTGGCAATTGGTCCAGGGCGACACCCTGACCCTGAACACCCCTGTCACACTTCAGCTGAACAAAGAGGGCATTATAATCAACCGGCGTATTGAAGTGGATGAGAACTATCTTTTCACCTACGACGATACGATTGAGAATCTGACCTCTGAAAATGTGGCGCTCACACCGTATGGCTCTGTTCGTCGACATGGGCCCTGGAAGGAGTTTTTGGAAGCGACCGACCCCGGCTCGTCGAAAAAAATGGGCCTCGCTCACCAAGGACTTATTGGGGTTCTGGACGGCAAACTGAAGCTTCGAAATTACAATAATCTGGCGAAAGGTCGTGGCATTAAAGGCGGGGACACCGACCGAACGGACCTCACCGGCGGCTGGCTGGGCTTTACAGACATGTACTGGATGACCGCCCTCATTCCGCAGCAGGGGGCATCCTTTGACGCAGCGTTCAATCTTCGCGGTGGGAATGCAGGTATCTTCGAGGTCAGCACCCTGCTGGCCCCCCTTCTCATTGAGCCCGGTCGGCAAGTATCCATGAGCAACGCCATTTTCGCGGGCGCGAAAGAATATGAAGTTGTGAATGCGTATAAAGCCGCAGGCATTCCGCGTTTTGATGACTCAATCGATTGGGGAAATATCCTCTACTATATCACCCGCCCTTTCTTCGCCCTGCTCAACTGGCTGAAAACACAGATCGGGTCTTTTGGTCTCGCCATTCTAGCCCTCACGCTCCTCATCAAAGTGCCACTGATCCCGCTGTATAATCAAAGCTACAAATCCATGGCCAAGATGAAGAAGCTGGCCGAGCCCATGAAAGAGATTCAGGAGCGGTTCAAAGGCGATCCCCAGCGGCGCCAGCAGGAGATCATGAAGCTTTACCAGCGTGAAAAAGCCAATCCGCTGGCTGGGTGCGTCCCCATCCTCCTGACCATCCCGATCTTCTTCGCACTGTACAAAACGCTCTATGTGACGATCGAAATGCGTCACACGCCTTTCCTGTTCCTTCAGGATTTGTCTGCTCCGGACCCGACGGCTCTGGCGAATTTGTTTGGTTTGCTTCCCATTGCCGCCGCAGACATCAAAGCAATCCCGATATTGGGCCTGATCATCGGCATTGGTATTTTGCCAATCCTCTACGGGGTCACCATGGCCGGCATACAGGCCCTCTCACCGCCTCCACCGGATCCAACTCAGAGAACAATCATGATGGCGCTGCCCTTCGTCTTCATGTTTGTATTTGGTGGCTTTGCCTCCGGTCTGGTACTTTACTGGGTCTGGAGCAATATCCTGTCCCTGATCCAGCAGTACTACATCATGCGTCGGAACGGCGTGGAAACCGAGCTCGACAAATTAATCAGACGTCTGCTGGGCCGCCTCCCCTCGTCTGCGGATTAAACCGGTATGACGGGCGGCGATTTCTCTGCCGAGGCCATTGAGACCGGGCGCCTGCTGTTCACAGCGCCGGTGAGTTTTGTCCTTGGAGCAGCGGACCTGCGTCAGTTGCCGGAGGCCGACCGACCAGAAATCGCCTTTGCAGGCCGGTCCAATGTAGGAAAATCCTCACTTATCAATGCTCTGCTTAACCGGAAGGGATTGGCTCGAGCCTCAGCAGAACCCGGACGGACGCGGGAACTGAACTATTTCGACATCGCAGAAGGCCAGCTTTTCATCGTCGATCTGCCTGGCTTCGGTTATGCAAAAGTATCTCGCAGCCAATCGGAAAAATGGACCCGCCTCACCAAACGGTACCTGCAGGGGCGTGCAAATCTCCACCGGGTCTTTCTGCTCATTGACAGCCGCCGCGGACTGATGCCCACGGATCTGGACACAATGGCCCTTCTTGATACAGCGGCGGTGACCTATCAGCTGGTTTTGACCAAAACCGATAAGGTAAAATCCAGTGCGCTCGAGAGCCTGATGGACAGCATGCAGTCTGAGATCGGCCGACATGGTGCGGCGCACCCCATAGTTCGAAAGACTTCTGCTGAAACAGGATATGGTCTTCCGGAGCTGCGCGCGGAAATCGCCGCGCTTGCCGGATCATAATCTCGGGGTCCGGCTCCTCTTCTGAGCCCAACGGCCTGAGGGGGTTCACCCTTTGGACTCCATCCATCAATCAGCGATACAGCAATTAGAATTTTGTCCATAGGACAAAGCAGGGTAAACCGCAGCCATGATGGAAAATGACACAACCACCTCCCGCCTGACCGCGGCCACTCTTTCGGAAGCATTGCCCTATTTGCAGCGCTATGGCCGAGAAATTGTCGTCATCAAATATGGCGGTCACGCCATGGTCGACGAGGACCTCGCAAAGGCCTTTGCCCGGGATGTGGTGTTATTGAAGCACCTCGGCGTCAACCCCGTCATTGTTCATGGCGGTGGTCCACAAATTGGCAGCCTGCTGGACCGGCTGGGCATAAAGTCAGAGTTTCGTGACGGTCTCCGGGTGACGGATGATGCCACAATGGAAGCGGTCGAAATGGTCCTGTCGGGACCGATCAACAAGACGATCGTCCGCGCGATTTCGGCGGCAGGAGGACGAGCCATTGGCCTGTCGGGAGCCGATGGGAATCTGATGCGGGTAAAGAGGGCTCAAAAACGCAAGCGAGATCCAGACAGTCAGATCGAGCATGTCATTGATCTTGGCTATGTGGGGGAACCGGAGCAGATCGATGCTTCCGTTCTCAAGGTCCTGATGGACCCCAAATCAGATCTCATTCCCGTGATTGCTCCAGTAGGGGTCGGGGAGGATGGCCGGCGTTACAATGTCAATGCCGACACGGCCGCCGGCGCGATTGCCGCGGCGCTGGGTGCCAAGCGTTTGCTTTTGCTCACCGATATTGCCGGGGTTCTGGATAAAACCGGGCGTCTGATCCGCGAGCTGGACAGTCGAGACCTGCCCGCCCTGATCGACGACGGAACGGTGCGGGATGGCATGATCCCAAAGCTTGAAACGGCAAGCAATGCAGTCAAGAATGGGGTCGGAGGGGCTGTAATTCTGGATGGGCGAACGCCACACGCCCTTTTGACGGAGCTCTTCACTGAACATGGCGCCGGTACCATTGTCTTCTAAAAATACCCTCGTCTGCCTTCTTTGCTCTTTAGCGGCCCTCCTGACTCTGACATCTCGCGCTCAGGCGCAGGAGGCTGAAGCAGGTGGCTGGGAAATTTGCAATCAGACGAGCTACATCATTGAAGCCGCGACAGCTCGATATGAAGATCAGGGATCAATCGTTGATGGTTGGGTCCGTCTCAGACCAGGAACCTGTGAAGTCGCGTTGCCCGCTCCTTTGACCCCGGGGGTGCACTACCTGTTTGGCCGCTCGTCGCCTGCCCATCGCGGAGGGCAGAAACTTTGGACTGGCGAGACGGAGTTCTGCGTCGACCCGACGGGCAGCTTCTCGATTGAGAGCCTTCCCGACTGCCGGATGATGGGCCTGGAGGCCCGCCAGTTTCAGGCGGTCCTCATTGAGGACGTCCAGAACTGGCGCACCAATTTCACAGAAACGGAGACCTGGACCTTGGAACAGGCCAGCGCGGCTGGCGTCCAGCGTCTTCTGGACAATGCAAGCGTTTATTCTGGCCGCATCGATGGTTTCCTGGGACGGAGGACGCGCGCCGCCATAGGTGACTTCCTGGCCCAAAAGAACCTCAACGAGTCAACCAGTGATGCGGACCTCTTGGATATCCTGGAACAGACGGCCATTCAGCGGTCCCGGAATATTGGCCTGACATTCTGCAACCGCACCGACAAGAGGATTTGGAGTGCCATGGCGCGGCGTCGGGGTGAAGACTGGGAAAGCCGGGGCTGGTGGCTGCTGGAGGCTGGGGGATGTGCGCGGGTCATCGACGAGCCCCTGCTGCAAGCCGAACTCTATGCCTATGCCGAGATGGAACAGGGAACTGGCAAGGTCAGCGTTCTCAAACGCGGTCAGACCACATTTTGTGTCTCCCGGGCGAAATTCGCCATCACCGGACGCGAGAGCTGCGAGGCCGCGTCTTACAGGAGCGGTCTTTTCGTTCCCACACCCCCGCCAGAAAACCGGCGCTTGGTCTTTGAATTCTTCGAGCGTGATTTCGAAACCCCTGACAATGCCGGCTAATCCCGCAAAGGAAAATCAGGGGGATCTGGCCCTGCGGGATGTCTGGGTCTTTGATCTGGATAATACCCTGTACCCGGCCGAATGTGACCTGTTCGCCGAAATCGATCAACGCATGACCGATTTCGTTGCCCGCTTTCTGAGGCTTCCGCGACCCGAAGCTCGCAGGATCCAGAAGTCCTATTATGTTAACCACGGGACTACACTCAACGGTCTGATGAGCCTACATGGTATGGATCCGGCTGAGTTCCTGGCCCATGTCCACGAAATCGACCTGTCGCCGCTGCCGCACTTGCCCGACCTTGCAGACGCCATAGGTGGGCTCCCGGGGCGTAAATATGTTTTTACCAATGGCTCCCGGTATCATGCGGAACGCGTAACGGCTCATATGGGACTGGGGGGTGTTTTCGACGGTCAGTTCTCCATCGAAGATGGCGCCTATCTGCCGAAGCCTGCAACGGCGGCCTATGAGGCCTTCTGTGCCCACTTTTCCGTAGATCCCAAAAAGGCTGTTTTCTTCGAGGACTTGGCGCGTAACCTTGTGCCGGCCCAACGCATGGGTTTTGCCACCGTGCTGGTTCAATCCGACCATACGGCCCGATACGAGCCCCAGGCTGTTCGTCCCTCCAGCCCAGGGGATGACCTGCCAGTCGAGATCGATTATGTGACGGCGAACCTGACGTCTTTTTTGTCAGACCTGACCGCCAAACTTACCGCAGACTGGAACCGAAATGACTGAACGCCTCGCCGACCTTATTAACCAAAGCTGGGAAGATCGCGACACGCTGAGCACCAATTCACAGGGCGATATCCGTGACGCGGTCAATACCGTTCTAGCTCGTCTGGATGCTGGTGAAGCCCGGGTTGCAGAACGGGGCCCAGATGGCTCCTGGACCGTCAACCAGTGGCTCAAAAAGGCCGTACTTCTGTCTTTCCGGCTCAACGACAATGTCCTGATCGAGGATGGACCGGGAAACGGACGCTGGTGGGACAAAGTGCCGTCGAAATTCGCCGGCTGGAGCGAAGACGACTTCCGGGCCGCCGGGTTTCGGGCGGTTCCTCCAGCCGCGGTCCGTCGCGGCGCCTATATTGCACCCGGTGCCGTCCTGATGCCGTCCTATGTCAATATTGGCGCTTATGTCGGTGAAGGCACGATGATCGACACCTGGGCCTCCGTGGGTTCCTGTGCACAGATTGGCGCGAACTGCCACATATCAGCGGGCACAGGTATTGGCGGGGTCCTTGAGCCCCTGCAAGCTAATCCAACCATTATTGAGGACAATTGTTTCATCGGAGCCCGTTCAGAGGTGGTCGAGGGCGTCATTGTGGGGGAAGGGTCGGTGATTGCCATGGGCGTGTTCATCACCCAGTCGACCAAGATTGTTGACCGGGCGACAGGGGCCATCAGCTATGGACGAATTCCGCCTTATTCGGTCGTTGTTCCGGGAACCCTGCCAGCCCCCCGAGGTGGCCCGTCCCTTGCATGTGCCGTGATCGTGAAAACAGTGGACGCACAAACCCGGTCCAAAACCGGCATCAATGACCTTTTACGGGATTGAGCCGGCGGGCATGAGGCCGGGAGTCCTGTCCGGCAGGAAGTGTGAAAAGCTGTTCATACGGATTTTAGGCCTTCGCCTCTTGTTGAAGGGGCGATATAGTGGGGGTCAGAAGAGCGGAGAACTGTATGACCATACAGATCGCAGGGCGACACATGCAGGTCGGCGAGTCGCTTCACCAGCGTATTTCCAATGGACTGGAAGCAGCCGTCACTAAGTATTTTGATCGGGGTTTTGATGGAAACGTCACAGTCGAAAAGCGGGGGCACGAAGTTATCGTAGACTGCAGTGCCCACTTGCCGTCGGGCATTGTCCTGCAATCCACCGGGGTCGGCGCCGAAGCATATGGGGCCCTCGAAGACGCGCTGACCAAAATGGAAAAGCGGGTGCGGCGCTATCATCGGCGGTTGAAGGATCATCACAGACGCAGCCCATTGCCGAGTGAGCCGGCATCGGCCTTTGTCATCCAGAGCGCTTTGGAAGATACCGTCACAGAAGACCAGGGGGATGCGCCCGTGATTGTGGCCGAGACCGCCTCAGATGTAAAAACCATGTCGGTCTCAGAAGCTGTTATGCAGTTGGAACTGTCAGACACCCCTGCCGTTTTATTCCGAAATGTGAAACACAGCGGTCTGAACATGGTGTACCGTCGTGAGGATGGGAATATTGGCTGGGTTGATCCGGCCAGTCACCCGGTCACCTCCTAGAATTTGGATCTGTTTGACATGGCGCATGATCTCTCACCTCTCCTGAAGGACGGTCTGATCTTGGCTGTCTCTTCAGCGAGCAGTCGCAAGCAGGTTCTCAGCCTGCTGGCGGACTCGCTGGGCCAGGCCTTAAACATTGACGGGCGCGATATCCTTGATGCAGTCCTCGAGCGTGAAAACCTTGGCTCGACTGGCGTTGGCGAAGGCGTGGCCATCCCCCGCGCGCGAATCACGGCGCTGAGCGCCCCGATCGGGG